>NZ_JAMXXL010000029.1:0-29840 GCF_024129685.1 Acinetobacter lwoffii
TTATCAAAGTTCTGTTGCTTTAGCCTGTATATTTTTATGGCTACCTTTATAGGGTTAATTATGAACAGTAAATGTCAACAGACCCTAATTAATGAAAATAATTCTCATTACTATTGATTGCCTTCTTAAATTTAATGATAATCACTTCCATTATCTTTCGCATATTCAACCCTTCTCATGCGTTTTGCTTATTCCCCACTTTCTATTGCAGTTTTAACAGCTTTATCAACATCTAGTTTTGCAGAAGAATCAAATTATCAAGAATCCATCCTCAAGGAAGCTTCGGTTAAGTTCAGCACGATTATTATCGAAGCTCAGCAAGCAAATGAAGTGGGAAAAACAGTTTATTCAAAAGAAGATTTAGAAAGTACGCCAAATAGCTCAAAGAACATTACCGATTTTTTAAAAGTGAATCCGAATGTGCAGTTTAGTCAGTCACAACTTGCAGCAGGTTCTCAAGGTGAAATTAAACCTGCCGAAATCTCAATTAATGGTGCACAAACCTTCCAAAACAATTTCATTGTGAATGGTGTTTCCAACAACCTACTTATTAATCCAGCAAATTCAAACATAAATACATTTCAAGATATTGGGACTGGCGCACAAGCTATGGCAGTGAACACTGACCTACTTTGTGAGCTTGAAGTATTAGATAGCAATGTGTCTGCCGCTTATGGTCAATTCACAGGTGGGGTTGTAAATGCTAAAACATGTGCACCGCAAACAGAGATAGGTAAAATTCACGGTTCTATCACTTACGATTACACTGAAATCGATTGGGCTCGCTACAACTCAATTTCACCTTTAGAAGAAAGTAAATTTGAAGAGCCCACAGATGACTACCAAAAGGAATATACCAAACAAGGTCTAAGCACCAATATTTATGGGAAGCTCTCGAATGATTGGAGCTTTAATGCTTATGCTTCTCAACGAGAGTCTATCATCCCAGTCAAAAGTGGTTTTGAAACACCTAAAACAATTGATCAAGAACGACATATCTCAAATCTTGGTGCAACATTATTTTATACACCAAACACCTCAACCAAAGCGAAGTTTGGTTTCGATTATGGTTTGCTCGATAGCTTAAGTTATGTGGACAGCAATCGTGATTCAGGTAGTACTACTGAAACCGAAACACTTACTCTGTTCTCGGAACTTGAACATCGCTTCAACTTAGGTACTCTCGTACACAAACTTAATTTCCAAAACTCGGCGACACAACGTGTTGCTGACAATAACTACAGTATGCATTGGTACTACGCCAAAGGAAGTAAAGATTGGAATAATACCGATGTAGTTCGAGAGGGCGCCATCATGGGAGATATTGAACAACGCCAAGACGTCCTTTCCTATGACCTACAAGCGAATATAGACCCTTTTAAACTTGGTCAATCCCAACACAACATGACTATAGGTACGGGTTATAGCCATGCTAATGTTGCGTGGAAACGAGTCGAGGATGTTTTACTCGCGACAAAGATCAACTTAAAAGAACTTGGCAAAGATACTACCTGCCTTCAAAGTGACCCATATTGTGATGAGAAACTAACTATAAATGGTTGGAATGGACAATATATCGCTGGTGGGACTCTGTACAAAGCTGGTGATATCAAAGCTCAGCAAGATCGCCTAAATATATTTATTGAAGATAATATTCAGTGGAATGATCAATTTTCAACACGCCTTGGTGTTCATGCTGATTATGACTCTTTGAGTAGTAATATCAATATTTCCCCTCGCAGTCGTCTCTCTTACAAACCCTTTAGTAATGATCAATTGCATTTATCCGCTGGGTGGAATCGCTACTATGGTCAGCAAACTTTAGGTACAGAGCTGAATGAAATTCAAAATGATTTGCTCTACAAACTGTCACGTGAAAACCCACATGCGACTTGGGTAGAAACACAAACTGCACTATCCAGCGGTGCGCGTAGTTCAGCGCTCAATACCCCTTTCAGTGACGAGACTGTTTTAGGCCTGAATACACAAATCCAGAATTGGGATCTAGGGCTAAAATGGGTCAATCGTAAATATCAGGATGAAATATCAAAAACTAAAGTTACTCCTTTAGATGGATCAAAATTCTTCTACGAATATAACAATGATGGAAGTGGCAAAGCTGACATCTACACCTTAACACTTAAAAATCGTCAACCGATCGCACTGGGGGATAGCCAACATTTATTTGCCTTGGGATTTGATACAGTGAAGTCTTCCGCAGTTATGTAGATTACACTTCAGCCTATGATCAAGCCACTCAAGATGAATGGGTCTCTTATGATGGTCAAATTATCCGTTGGTCAGACCGCCCTGCCCCAAACTTTAACCAACCATGGACCGCACGAGTAAACTGGGATATTACATTCGATACACTGCCTGTACGTATTTCAAACTTCTTTAGCTATAAAAACAGTTACGATGATATGGCTGTAGTCTCCGATAAAAATGACAAAGTCGAGTATGAAAGTGAACTGCTTGACACCTATTTAGCCTCTGAAATTAAACCAAAATTTACATGGGATATGCGCACCACCTATGATTGGGAAATTTCAAAAGATTTAAGGGCAATTTTTGGTTTAATCATTAACAACGTCACCAACCGCGTGAATACCTATACAACAGGCTCGACCTCAAATGATAGACCACGTGTAATGACTGAAATCGGCCGCCAATTTATTGCAGATGTTACTTTTAAATTCTAGAGCCTGAATAGGTACATGCTGCTGCTCTTTTTAATTTGCTTAGGCTATAATTAATGCGATTTCATATTTTGCCTTTGTATCATGTTAAAAAAGATCTTACTGGTTTTACTGATTTTAGCCCCGTCCGCGCTATATCTCTATATCGTCAACCGTGATGATGACAACACTGCGGAGACTGAGACAGTGTCAACCCCAGCTGAAAACTCTCAGCCTGAGCAATATCAGGCTCCAGATCACTAAGTTTTAGTGATCTTTTCAAATATTTATTTTTTATAGTCTTGAAATCTGTTCAGAAAATAACATCTTAATAAAATAAAGTTTTTGTTTTGCCTAATGTTTAAACTGTTAAATGAATTTTAGCAAAAACCCTTTTGACAAACCCCGGCTTAATCCTTAATATACGCATCACCTCGCAACGTCCCTATCGTCTAGAGGCCTAGGACATCGCCCTTTCACGGCGGTAACCGGGGTTCGAATCCCCGTAGGGACGCCATCTATTGATCTCATACGATCAGACCTTATTCGAAATTACCATTATTCGATTGCAGATTTGTAGTTTTTCACTACAATAGCTCGCTTCATTCCTTTGAAGTATTTCTTATTTCCTATGCACTCATCTCCGAATGATGCTACGCATCAGGGCAATTCTGCGCCTTTAAAACGCGCTATGAGTACTCGACATCTGGTCATGATTTCGCTTGGTGGCGCAATCGGAACAGGCCTATTCTTAGGGTCGGGTGAAGTCATTGCACAAACGGGGCCTGTAGGTGCCATTCTCGCTTATCTCCTGGGCGGTATTATCGCGTACATGGTGATGCTATGTTTGGGCGAACTTGCCGTTCATATGCCAGAATCTGGTTCATTTGGTGCTTATGCCAAACGTTATATTGGACCAGGCACAGGCTATACCATCACCTGGTTATACTGGCTGACATGGTCGGTCACTCTTGGAACTGAATTTACTGCAGCGGCCTTGCTGATGCAGGAATGGTTCCCGGACATTTCTATGTGGTTATGGACCATTATCTTTGGTGTATTCGTATTTAGTCTAAATATGATTTCTACCCGCTGGTTTGCCGAATCCGAATTCTGGCTGGCACTGGTAAAAGTGGTCACGGTTGTTGCTTTTATTCTTTTAGGTCTATTGGCCATCTTTGGTGTTCTGGGCTATCAAGGCTATGAAGCTGCGCCTTTATTTACCAATCTAACTGCACAAGGCTGGTTCCCTGAAGGTCTATTCCCGATTTTTGCTACGATGCTGATTGTGAACTTTGCCTTCTCTGGTACCGAGCTGATTGGTGTGGCTGCCGGTGAAACTGAAGATCCTGCGAAAAATGTTCCTAAAGCAATTAATACTGCGATTTTCCGCTTATTAATTTTCTTTGTAGGTACCATTATCGTGGTAACAGCCTTACTTCCGCATCAGGAAGCAGGCTTAGCTGCTGAAGGCGTGAGTAGCAGTCCGTTCGTAACCGTATTCCAGCACATTGGTATCCCATATGCTGAAGACATCATCCGCTTTGTAATTATCACTGCATTGTTGTCTGCCGCCAACTCGGGCTTATTTGCTGCTTCTCGTATGATGTGGTCATTGTCATACAGCAAACAGTTGCCTGCCGTATTCTCAAGACTGAATGCTCGCGGTGTACCGTATATTGCAGTCATGGTGACCATGCTGGGTGCATTGCCAGGTTTATTGTCTGAACAGTTTGCGCCAGAGACGATCTTTACCAACTTGCTGGGCGTTGCGGCGTTTACCATGGTGGTGGTCTGGATGAGTATTTGCTTAAGCCAGTTCAACTTCCGTCGTCAATGGTATAAACAAGGTCATACTGCCAAAGAACTGGGCTTTGCTGCACCATTGTTCCCGATTGTGCCAATCCTGGGCTTTGTTTTCTGTTTTATTACCTGTATCAGTATGGTCTTTGATCCATCAATGCGCATCAGCTTCGTAGGATGTTTGCTATTTATTGCAGCATGTTACGCAAGTTATTATGCCTTTTATCATAACAAGTCTTAATCATCAGTTTTAAAAGAGCGGCTTCGGCCGCTCTTTTTTTATCTATACTATACTGATTGTATATTGTGCAACCTAATGGTGCATCGATGAAAATTGTGTTTATTCACGGCATGAACAAGCAACAGTATACGGCTACTTCATTGCGTCAACATTGGCTGCACCTCTTCAAAAGAGGCCTCCGGAAAAACCCTCAACAGCAAGCCCGTTTTACTTATTTAAAACGGCATATCCGTATCCCTTTTTATGGCGATTTACTTTCTCGGCATCATTTTCATAACGTATTGAATGCCAGCACCCTGATGCCGCAACAATGGCCGCATTTCCCTTTTTTACATCCCGCACAGCTGCAACCGGCACCGCCACCAGATCAGTGTACCTATCAAATTTGTGACGTCCCGCAGTCGAATCTGGATGATATCCTGAATTTCAATCGGAAACTGAAGTTCATCACAGCATTAAGCAAAGATATTGCCTTGCGGGATTTTGCGGTACTCATCAATTATTTTCCCAGCTTACACGCCAGCTTTTTGCATAAATTTTTGCTAGAAGCTTATCTTTATTTAGCCAACCCACATTTTATGCAGGAAGTTCACTGCCGCATTCATGATCAACTTTATAGCAGCAGGCCACAGATTCTGGTGGCACATTCGCTTGGCAGCGTGATTGCCTATAATTATTTGATTCAGCATCCGGAGCTGAATATCAAGCGTTTTATTACTCTCGGATCACCGTTGGCATTTCGGGTGATCCAGGCTCATCTGCCGCAACCAATTGTACGGCCTGCTGCAATTTCAGGCGATTGGATAAATTTCTATTGTAGCGATGACTTTCTGACCGCTTTTCCATTATCAGAACCACCCTTCCAGTTTCAGCCGGCGGTTATTAATCAAGAGATTCATACTTCCATCTATCATCCGCATGATATTGATGGTTATATTCAGCATCCGGACATCATTAAAGTGCTCCTGGAATTACTATAAAACTCACGCCAACCTCTAAATTCAACTTTTACCGTTCCATTCATATTCTTTCTCTATTCAGTAAAATCTTTCATTCGGACCTACCAATTTACTGCTTTTTCTGCCTTTTTTATAAATATACAGATGTCTGTTAATGATTGTTTTATCAAAGATAATTTACACATTAACGCCACAAAAAGTGCAGCTTGGCTTGCCACAATTTTCTCTATACTGTGAATATATAGATCGACCTCCGTGAGGTATCGATGAAAGTTATTTTTATTCATGGAATGAACCAGCAACATCATAGTGCTGCATCGATCCGCCAGCGCTGGCTGCATATACTTCAAAAAGGCATTCGCAAACACCGTCATGATGCCAGATTCAGTTATTTATGACGTCACATTCACATTCCATTTTATGGAGACTTGCTTTCACACTATAACGTTCGCAACATCCTGAATGCTGGCACCTTGATGCCTCAGCAATGGCCTAGCTTTCGTTTCCGTCAACCTGTCCATCCTCAGCTTCCTGCACCAGTTCCACGTCCTGGCTGGCGCAAGCCCGTGATTTCAGATCTTCCTCAGCTTCATCTGAATGACCCGATGGATTTCAAACAGAAATTCAAATTTATTACCACGCTGAGCAAAAATGTTGCACTACGAGACTTTGTATTATTGCTGAATTATTTTCCCAACCTGCATCGGAGCCTGCTTCAGAAATTTCTAATTGAAACCTATCTGTATCTCGACAATCCTGGTTTCATGAAGGAAGTTCATGAACGGATTGCCCGGCAATTGAATGGTCGCAAACCTTGCATTGTGATTGCTCATTCTCTGGGCAGTGTGATTGCCTATAATTATCTTATTCAGCATCCTGAACTGAATGTACAGCGTTTTATTACTTTAGGATCACCATTAGCCTTCCAGGTGATCCAGTCACATTTACCGCAACCCATTGTACGACCTGCTGCAATTACAGGCGACTGGATAAATTTTTATTCAACTGATGATTTTCTTACCGCCTTTCCTCTTACACAACCGCCATTTCAGTTTCAACCCGCAATTATTAACCATGGCATTCGTACGCATATTCACCGCCCGCATGACATTACCGGCTATTTACTCCATCCGCAGGTGGTAGAAGCAATTCTGGAATTACTTAAAAATCCGGCTTAAACCATGTAATTTTCCAGTATTTCCACAAGATTGTTTTAAATTTACGCACTCAATCCCAAAAACCAGAAAAAGTGCAGAAATGCGTTTGACACCCCCCAGTTTTCACCCTATTATACGCCCACCTCTGAAACGTCCCTATCGTCTAGAGGCCTAGGACATCGCCCTTTCACGGCGGTAACCGGGGTTCGAATCCCCGTAGGGACGCCAATTTTCAGAAGTACATTTTATTAAGTCCCTATCGTCTAGAGGCCTAGGACATCGCCCTTTCACGGCGGTAACCGGGGTTCGAATCCCCGTAGGGACGCCATTACTTCAAGCTAAAAGTAGCGGTTTTAAAATTTATCTTCTGTACTGTCCCTATCGTCTAGAGGCCTAGGACATCGCCCTTTCACGGCGGTAACCGGGGTTCGAATCCCCGTAGGGACGCCATATTCGAGATTGCAACATCTCAACAAAAAGCCCGAGCATTGCGACTCGGGCTTTTTTTTATCTTGCAAATTTTATTTCTGAAAACTTTAAACCTTGTTTTTATCATTCGTTCAAATCTAGCTCTCTTTCTGGGGGCTGCCATCCCATTCTTAATTTTACAATTTGTATTGTTTTAACATTTCTATGCATAGAAATATCCGTTCATTTTCATTTAAAGCAATACACCAATAAATTAGAACAAAAATTCAACACCCTGCTTTTAGAGGGCACGTTAAGGTAAATCAAGAGAAATCTGCAAGGATCAGATTATGTTCGTCAGCACAGAGCTAAGTTTACCTTTATCGCCAAATAAAAATCATAATTATCAAATTAAAAGCTTTAAGGATTGGGTCGACTTTTTTCAAGATACTGAAATTTCGACATATACCAAAACCGAAAAAGCCGAATCTTATTTGAGCGATCTGATTAAAAATTTAAATATTGATACTCTCGGATGGTTGGATCAGCCTGCACAGGTTGAACAGCATCTTTTAGAACAACATCATCAGGTTTGTGCGACTTTCCAGACCTATGTCAATCGCCGGAAACAGCAGCAGCCCCGGGAATATTTTCCGACGGTTTCTCAGGCTTTCGAATTCCTGGCGAAAGTTGCACCGGTTAAACTGGTCGATGGTGCTTGGTTGTATTCAACCGTGCCAAACTGCAATCAGCCCGAGTTGAAAGATTTGATTTACATCTATCTCGAAGAGCTTGGTTTAGGGCATCCGCGTGCCAACCATGTCACCATGTATCAGGACCTGTTGAGTCATTATGAGCTGAACAGTTATGCCGAGCATTTAGATGATAGTTACTACGAACAGGCTGCCGTACAGTTGGCACTGGCTTATGCCCCGGCCAAGTATCTACCTTTGGTCCTTGGCTTTAATCTCGGTTATGAACAGTTACCACTGCATTTGTTAATCACCAATTATGAACTGGCTGAACTGGGTATCGATCCGCATTATTTTAATGTGCACATTACTATTGATAATGCTCACAATGGTCATGCGCAGAAATCCCTGCAAGCATTTATCCAGCATTTTAATCATGCAGAAAACCCAGAAACTTATCTGGAACTGATTAAAAAAGGCTATGTCCTGAATGACCTTGGTAGAAGTTCTTCCCAAATCATCAAGGAACTGGATATTGGGCAGATGGCTTTAAAAGTTTTCCAGAATAAAGCGCTGATTGGTCAATATATTCATAATCAGAAATGCCAGTTTAGTGGCAAGACCATCAATGACTGGTTGTCCGATCCTGCCCAGATTGCCGAGTTTTTGCAGGTCATGATTGAAAAAGGCTGGATAGTGAAAGATGCGCCAATAGAACAAAGCCGCTTCTGGAAAATGATCGATCATCCGGAGGGTAAAATGTTTGGGGTCTTTAATGCGACTGAAAAACAGATTATTAAAGACTGGATTCAGGGGGCAGGCTTGGCAACTCGCCTGTCCTCACGTAGTGCAACCCCATCACAGGCAAAAACTGAACCTGCAATGAGCCGTATGGACCAGCAGCGCTTGAATCAGTTAAAAAGTCGCTTCATGCGCTGTGAAGGTGCGGAACAGAAAATTGATTTACTGATTCCTTATACTGCACCGCATATGCATCATACTGAAATTGGTTTATGGGCGACTCGTCAGTTAAGCCAGTTATTATTTCCTTTTCAGACCCAGGCGATGCATTATTCCTAAAGCACCCCTAAGTGCCAGAAATTAAAAAACCGGACATTTGCAGTGTCCGGTTTTTTAATAAAGATTAAGCCGATTTTCGCGAGTTTAATTGTCCCTTGATCACCGCTTTGACATTGCCTTTCAGATACTGCAAAAAGACCTTTAGTGGTGACAGCTTTGGATTAGGCTGCTTGCCTTTGGCAATTTCTTTAAACTGCGCGGCATACCA
This sequence comes from Acinetobacter lwoffii, assembly GCF_024129685.1. Classification (GTDB taxonomy): domain Bacteria; phylum Pseudomonadota; class Gammaproteobacteria; order Pseudomonadales; family Moraxellaceae; genus Acinetobacter; species Acinetobacter lwoffii_X. Next base: position 9,227 of record NZ_JAMXXL010000029.1, read on the forward strand.
GATGATTTCCATAATCGCCATTTTGTCGACCATTGGAATACCGGTTTTAATTTTCTCAACCGCATAACGTACATCATGCCCTGCAACCAGACGATTGCCCAAGTCAGGTTCTACCGCAAAGGGACGTGCAATCCCGACAAAATCACAAGCACCACTGTCAAGCGCGGCATTCATGCCTTCAACAGTTCGGAATCCACCAGTGACCATGATATGGCACTTCACTTCCTGACGGATTTTTTCGGCAAAATCGAGGAAATAGGCTTCACGAGCAATGGTCGAGGCCTTGCGCTTGTCTGCTTTCACGCCGGCCATCGCAGGTGCTTCATAGCTACCACCTGACACTTCAATGATATCAATGCCTGCAGCGTCCATCGCCTTAAAGACATAAATGACATCTTCTTCGCTAATACCGCCACGCTGGAAATCAGCTGAATTCAGCTTGACTGAAATAATAAAATTTTCCGAAGTCGCAGCACGAACAGCCTGATAGGTTTGCAGCAAGAAACGGGTACGATTCTCAATACTACCACCCCATTGATCCTGACGCTTATTGGTCAGCGGTGACAGAAACTGGCTAATCAGATAACCATGTGCCCCATGCAACTGCACCCCCTCAAATCCTGCTTTTTCACAGATAGCAGCCGAAGTGGCAAAGCGCTGGATAATATCCAGGATTTCATCTTCACGCAGTTCCCGCGGGGTTCCAAAGCTCATTGCCAAAGCCGGACTAAATGGGACTGCGGACGGTGCAACCGTTTCTTGATTCAGGCCCTTAGGACACTGGCGGCCCGGATGCGACAACTGGACCAATTGTACCATGCCATGCTGTTTGCCTACGTCGGCCCAGACTTTGAGCTGCGCCAGATCGCGTTCTGTTTCTACCACTACGACGCCCGGTTCATTCTTAGCACGATAATCCACCATGACATTACCCGTAATAGCACAACCCAAACCACCTTCGGCCCATGCTTCATACAACTTGAAATGCGCCTGATTGGGTTGGCCGGCATCATTGGCCAGTGCTTCACTCATGGCACCTTTAATGATGCGGTTTTTAAAAGTGATATTGCGAATTTGAATGGAATCGGCCAATTGAGTCATGATCTGTCCTGATACGTTACTTTTATTTTGTACTCGTTTATAACGTAAGCCAGAACAATTGACAATCAGTCTTGTCAAATTTACACAATTTTTATCTGCTTATTTTTTCATGGTTAAAGATTTTTGTGATTTAGTTTCTTGGATCAAAAGCATCCCGTACCGCTTCTCCCATATAGATTAGCAAACTCAGTACAATTGCCAAACTAAAGAATCCTGACAATGCCAGCCACGGTGCATTTAAGTTGTTTTTGGCCTGAAGCAAGAGTTCCCCTAGGGATGCCGACTCGGGTGGCAAACCATACCCTAAAAAATCCAGCGCTGTCAGTGCAGTAATATTGGCGGTTAGCATAAAAGGTAACTGTGACAGGCTAGAACCTATCACATTGGGGAGAATATGTTTGAACATGATCCGTCCATCCCCGGCCCCAATACTTCTTGCTGCCCAGACGTATTCCAGATTTCTGGCGCGCAAAAACTCAGCGCGCACCATACTCACCAGTGTGGTCCAGCCAAATAACAGCATGATCAGAAATAGCCAGTAAATACTCGGGGTAAACAGACTGACCAGTACCATCACCATAAACAGCATCGGCAAACCGCTCCAGACTTCGAGTATGCGTTGCCCGATCAGGTCAATCCATCCACCATAATAACCCTGAATTGCCCCTGCTAAAATTCCCAGCACCGCAGACAATAAAGTCAGAGCAAAACCAAACAGTAATGAAATCCTTAAACCATATAGAATCCGTGCCAGAACATCACGGCCCTGATCATCTGTTCCCAGCCAGTTTTGCGCACTCGGGGGCGATGGCACCGGTTCAGCCAGTTCAAAATTTGGCGTTTGATAGGAAAACGGAATGATGGGCCAGATCGCCCAGCCTTTTTCTGCAATCAGTTGCTGTACGGCAGGATCTTTATATTCTGCTTCTGTCTCAAATACCCCACCAAAAGTGGTTTCCGGATAGGATTTCAGGATGGGCAGATAAAAAGCATGATCATATTTCACCAGCAAGGGTTTATCGTTAGCAATCAGTTCTGCACCCAAGGAAATGATGAAAATAGCACTGAAAATAATGAAGCAGCTAAAGCCCAGCTTATGCTGCTTAAAACGTTGCCAGCGTACTTGCATCAAGGAAGACATTATTGTGATCCTCGACGTGAACTGAAATGAATTCTTGGATCAATCAGTTGATAGAGCAAATCGCTGAGTAAACGCAGTATCAGACCGAGCAAGGTGAAAATAAACAAAGTACCAAAAATCACCGGATAGTCACGCTGGATAATTGCCTCAAACCCTAAAACACCTAACCCATCCAGATTAAAAATAATCTCGATAAACAGGTTGCCCACGAAAAACACCCCGATCAGAACTTCGGGCAAACCTGCGATGAGCACTAAAATGGCATTCCGGAATACATGCCGATATAGCACTGCATATTCAGTTAAACCTTTTGCCCGTGCAGCCAGGACATATTGCTTGCTCAGCTCTTCTACAAAGGAAAATTTGACCAGATAGGTCAAACTGGCAAATCCGCCAAGCACCATGGCCAACAGCGGCAAGGCCATATGCCAGAAATAATCCTGAATTTTCGCAAAGAATGAGAGTTCAGCAAAATTTTCAGAGCGAATTCCCTGCAAGGGAAACCAGTGCAGATAAGACCCGCCAGCAAAAAAGACGATGAGTAAAATGGCAAAAATAAAGGCTGGAATGGCATAGCCCACGGCCAAAACTAGAGAGGTGGTCTGATCAAACAGACTGCCATGTTTGCGGGCTTTACTGATCCCTAAAGGAATGGAGACCAGATAAATCAGCAAAGTACTCCACAGGCCTAAAGAAAGCGATACCGGAAATTTTTCCCAGATGAGTTCAGTCACAGGCTTGTCTTTGAAAAAACTCTGCCCCAGATCAAACTGCGCATAACGCGTTACCATTTCCCAAAAGCGGATATGCAGCGGCTGGTCAAAGCCGTATTGGGTATTGATCTGCTCAAGCATCTCCGGTGTGAGGCCTTGCTTTCCCTGATACTGCAATCCGGTATGCGTCAAACCATTGACCTGTTGCGCCTGATAAATCACCTGCTCCACCGGACCACCGGGTGCCAGCTGGATCACCATGAAATTGATCAGCAAAATGATCAGCAAGGTTGGAATCATCAGCAACAGACGTTTGAGAATATAAGTGCTCATGGCACTCCCTGATAGGCTTGGAGCTTAATGCTGTTTGAAATAATCAGCCACATGTCTGGCCTTTGCCGCATCGACCCACCAGTAATCAATCCCGGCGGAGAGTTTAGGTTTTCGTTGCGGCTGCTGATACATATTCCAGTAAGCATACCAGTATTCGCCCGTACCATAAGTCAGAATATGATAATAGCCTGCACGCAGTAAACGGTCTAATGCTCGGGTACTATTCACCAGCTGTTCACGGTTTTGAGCCTGTGTCACCTGCTGAATGACGGCATCAATGGCCGGATTTCGAATGCCGGCATAATTATAATTACCTGGCTGCGTGGCGGCCTGACTGCCCCAGAACTGTTTCTGCTCCTGCCCCGGTGTCAGGGATTGCGGCATGGTATCGACAATCATATCAAACTGATAATTCCGCAGCCGTTCATAATATTGCGCGGTTTCTACCATACGAATGCTGGCCTGAATGCCCAAGCGTTTTAAATGACGTAGATATGGCATCAGATCACGTTGCTGTTCCGCCTGATGTAACAGGAACTCAATCTGTACCGGTTGACCCGCAGCATTGACCAACTTCCCCTGTTGATAACGATAGCCTGCCTTTAATAGCAATTGACGGGCCTTTAACAGATTGTTCCGGTTAAAACCGGAGGCATCTGACTGAGGATATTTCCAGTCCTCAAGTACCGCCTGACGTTGAACCGGATCAAGCTGCTTTAAATGGGGTTTTAAAATGTGCAGTTCTTGAATGCCTGGCCGTCCATGAGATGCAAGCTCGCTATTGGAAAAAAAGCTGTTCAGGCGCTGATATTCACCATAGAACATGGCTTTATTCAGCCATTCAAAGTCATAGGCAAAACTCAAGGCTTGGCGGAAACGGATATCGGCAAAAGGCTGACGGCGGGTATTGAATATCAGACTCTGGGTCGGAATCGGGTTGTGATGCTGAAAGCGGTAACGCTGCACCTGTCCTTGCCGAACGGCGGGAAACTGGTAGTCTTTCACCCAGCGGTTGACCTGTTTTTCCTCATGCAAGGTAAATTGGCCCGACTTGAAAGCTTCAAACTTGATTTCAGGACTACGATAATAACGATACTTGATCCGGTCAAAATTATAACGCCCGCGATTGACCATCAAGTCTTTGCCCCAGTATCGGGGATTGCGTTTGTAGCTAATACTACGTCCAGCATCTATGTGTTCAATGACATAAGGCCCTGAACCCAGCATCGGTTTCAGCGTCAATTCTTTAAAATTACGTTTTTGCCATTCCTGTTTAGAATAAATGGGCATCTGCGCGACAATCATCGCCATTTCCGGATTATGTCCGGATTTAAAATGCATTTTGACCTGTAAAGGTGACAGGACTTCCAGCCGGTTTAAATCAGCCAAATACATCTGCAGGCCAAAATTGGACTGGGTCTGAAACAGTTCAAAACTGTATTTGACATCTTGTGCAGTTACCGGCTGGCCATTACTAAACCGTGCTTTCGGATTTAAATGAAAAATAATAAAGGCGGTTTTCTTGGGGTCAAAACTGACTTTTTCCGCCAGCAAGGGATAGTACACACCGGGCTCATCCAGTGACTTGGACAGCAAACTGTCAAAAATATAGTTGCCCCCTTCAGTGACATTGCCCTTGCCATTCATGCTGTTTAAATTATCGAAACTGCCATCAGCTGCTAGAATCAGCGTACCGCCTTTCGTTGCTTGCGGATTGGCATAAGGCAGGGATTTGGCCTGGGCATATTTCGGCTGGTTATATAGCGCGATATATGGGGTGGTGATCAGGGCTGCCCAACTGCTACTCACGAGCAGCGGGGCTAGCCAGATCAACCTGAAAGTTTTAAATAAATGAGCGAATCTCATGATCCATTCATTAATTCGGTACTTTAATCACATCGCCAATACGCAATTGCGTATTCGGTTTGAGATCATTCATTTCCGCCAGTTCATTGCTGTTCATACCATAGCGTGAAGCCAGACCGATTAAGGTATCACCGCGTTTGACTTTATAATCAGTCACCAGTTTTGGAATCTGAATGGTTTGACTGACCCTTAATCCTGCGCGTGGACTTAGATTATTTAATTGAGCCAAGTCGGTCACGCTTATGCCTAAACGGCTGGCGATTGCATTCAGGGATTCGCCTGATTTAACGGTATAGGATTCAGTTGCCTTAGAAGCTACAGGCTTAGTTGCCACTTTCACATCTTCAACTTTTTTATCTACCGGAAAGTCACCCTCAATTTTTAAACGCTGACCAATACGCACCGTACTATTGGTATTCAGGCCATTTAAATCTGCCAGATATTTCAGTTGTAAATGATACTGACGTGCAATAGAACTTAAGGTTTCACCTGACTTCACCACATGCGAATCCGATTTTGTATTCTTCGTCGCAGTTTCAGCAACCACTTCACGTACCGGTTCAGCAACTTCACCACTGAGTTTCAGGCGCTGTCCCACACGCAAGCCGGCATTACGTGACATGCCATTCAGGCTCGCCACCTGGTCCATTGACAGATTGTATTTTGCGGCAATGCCGGTCAGCGTATCACCCGCTTGAACCGTATAGGTTTCAGGGATCTGACTGCCGGCTGGAATCTTGATGGTCTGACCTATACGTAAACCACTATTGGCAGACAACCCATTCAATGCAGCCAGTTCAGAAACACTCAGCTTGCTTTGACTGGCAATGCTATACAGGGTTTCACCGCGTTTGACCTGATAGTTTTCAGTCGCAGTCTGATCGACTTTGACATTTTCAAACTTCTGCTCAGTTTTCTGGCTAGATGCCGTTAGCCCTTCAACTTCCTGAAGTGGTACATTGATTTTCTGTCCCACCATCAGACTGCTACCGGCAGTCAGACCTGAAGTCAAGGATGCCAGTTCAGCATTTGAAAGCCCATAACGATCGGCAATCAGTTTCAGATACTCACCACGTTTCACTGTATAGGATTTGGTCTGAACCTTGACAGTTTCAGCTTTTTTCGTGTCTTCAACTTTGGCTTTGGACTGCCCTGTATCTTTCAATGACAGCTTTTGCCCAACAAACAGACCGCTATTACTATTCAGTCCATTAAAATCAGCCAGTTGTTTCACGCTAAAACCAAACTGGGTCGCTACGCTAGTCAAAGAGTCATTGGCCTGAACGACATAAGTTTCCGGCTTTTCTTTGGCTTTGCTGGCTTCCTGTACAGGTTTGGCATCATACAGATAAATGGTGGTGCCCACATACAGTGGAGAATTTGGATCAATCTGGTTCCATTTCGCCACATCACGCCAGTTCACCCCATTTTTAGCCGCAATCATTGCCAGATTATCACCTGGTAACACCTTATAGGTACTGCGTTTGCCTTTTGGAGCAACCACCACCACTTCAGAATCAGTCTTGACGTAATTTTTGCCCTGATTCAGCTGGGCTTCAACCGAATTCGCAGTGGTATTGTCAGCAACTTCTTTCGGATAAGAAAAGCCTTTGGTGAGCTCTTTGCCTTGCTGCTCAGCAACAGACAGGCTGGTTTGAATGGCAGTCAGCTTGATTTTACCGTCATAAGGATCAACAATTTCTGTGCCAGCCGGCGCCAATGCTTTCAGCTCTTCAACCACTTGGGCCTGTTCTGCCGGTGTTGCAACAGGCTGCAGAATTTCATCTACAGTTTTCTGAATATCCTGTGCGATGACCGCCTGCTGAACTTGCTGACGCTCAGCTGCCGAAATCGGTGGTTCGACCTGAATCTGTTTCGCTGGCGCTGCAGGTGTTACAGCTACCGGAATACGCGGCGCACTTGGAATTGGCAAATCACTTTGTGCCGCAAAACTGGCCAAGGCAGATGAGCCTTTAGGCGTCGAAATCTTTTTCGTAGTCTGGGTCACAGTATTTGCCGTTGTCGCGGTACTTACCGCTGCTGTGACGACAGGTGGCGTACTTGCAGCTTTAGCCGGAGTCGTTGTTTTAGCAACGTTCGTTGCAGGCTGATTACTAACAACCGCTGGCGGAGTCTGTTTAGAAGGCGTAATCGTTTTCGTATTTAATTCTGGCGGTGCAGCTCTAGTGGGCACCACTGTCGTCGTATTTCGCGGCAAGCTGTTCGTGTTACTCGCCCATAAACCACCTGAACCGGATAATTTTTTCAGCTTCTCATCCACTGAAGGACTTAAGTCAGCAGGAATCAGAATACGGCGCGGACTTGCAGGATCAATATGATCACCACGATGACCCGGGTTTAATTGATACAGTTCTGCACGGCTCAAACCGGTAATCGCTGCAATTTCATTTAAACTGGCAACACCGACCGGTACTTCACGGAAATGCGGACGGTTGGCAATCGGTGGCAAACTCACCCCATAACTGCCCGGATTTTTAATAATTTGTGCAACCGCCAGGAAACGTGGAACGTAACTCATGGTTTCTTGTGGTAGTTTCAATGACCAATAATCGGTAGGCAGACCTGCAGCTTTGTTACGGTTAATCGCCTGCTGGATACGGCCTGGGCCTGCATTATAAGAAGCAAGCGCCAATTCCCAGGAACCAAACTGGTTATACAGACTGCCCAAAAACTCATAGGCTGCACGGGTGGATTCCACCACATCACGACGACCATCGTATAAAGAAGTCTGCTTTAGACCATAAATGCGGCCGGTACTTGGAATAAACTGCCATAAACCTGCTGCCGCCGCACTACTGGTCGCTGCCGGGTCATAAGAACTTTCAATAATCGGTAACAGTGCCAACTCGGTCGGCATGCCACGGCGTTCTGCTTCTTTTACTGTGTAATATAAATAACGTGATGCACGCGCACTTAAGCGATCCAGATAAGGCTGACGTGAAATAAACCAGCCACGCTGCGCATCAATCCGCGGATTCCAGACACTTAAGTCCATCTTGAAACCCACGGTCATGCGTTTCCAGACATCACCATGTTTCAGAATCTGTAAACGGTCGCCTTCGACTGCACGCATATCCGTTGCAGAGAGTAAATCTTCCAGTCCATCCAGACTGCTGGCATCCAGATATTGTGATCCAACCTGCTTGCTTGATGCTGTTTGGGTCGCACTTTGTGTAGATGAACAGCCCGTCAGTCCTAGGGAAGCAAGTGCAGTTCCCAGTACAGAATATTTTAAAAATGTAGGTAATGTCGGCTGCCACAAAATTGCGGTTGGTTTATACATAAAGAAATCCAAACAACTCGTATATAAATTTATTTTTTAGATATGCCATTGTAGTGAAGCATGTCAAAGACTCAAGCCAATAATTTACCGCGATTTCACGTTAAATGTTACAAGAAATTAAAAAATCCCGGACATATAGATTGATTGACTGCATTTGCGCTATACAATAAGCCTTCCAGCTTGTTCTATTTTGATCGGATTTAATCTATGTCACACACTATCACACTTTATGTTGATGGCGCCTGTCGCGGCAACCCGGGTTTAGGCGGTTGGGGTGCGTACATTGTTAACGGCCAACAAGAACACAAAATCTGTGGCGGTGAAGATCATACCACCAATAACCGTATGGAACTGACGGCTGCCATTGAGGGCATTCTATTTTGTGACAAGCAAGACAAACTGGTGATCTATACCGATTCCAAGTACGTCAAACAAGGCATTACCGAATGGATTCATGGCTGGAAAAAGAAAAACTGGAAAGATGTCAAAAATCCGGATCTTTGGCAAAAACTCGATGAAGTCTGTCAGGGACGTGAGATCGAATGGCACTGGGTCAAAGGTCATGCTGGACATCCGGGCAATGAAATGGCCGATCAGCTGGCCAATCTGGGTGCTGATGAAACCCTGAAAAAATCCAAGCAAAGCCCTTCAATGTCTGAAGATAAAAAAAAATCTGAACCCGACTGGTTGCTAGACGATCCTTTCGGTCTTGATCTGGCCGAGAGCGAAGAAGAAGAGCTGGAAGAAATCATCGAAGTGACTGTTGAAGAAATTGTACAGACTGAAGTTTTAGCAACAGACAGCAATGAAGATGCTTCATCTTCAGAATCATCTGCCTCGACTGAGCTACATCCGCAAATTGTCATTACACCAGCAAAGCTACAGCTGCATGGCCCACGACAACTGATTCTGGATACTGAAACCACCGGTTTTTATTATCAGGATGGTGACCGGATTATTGAAGTCGGCGCGCTGGAAATGATTAACCGCAAACTGACCGGCAGCTCGATTCATATTTATATCAATCCGAAAACACCGGTCGGCGATTCTGTGAATGTCCACGGGATCACCGACGAATTCCTGCAAGACAAACCGCTGTTTGAAGAAATTTCTCAAGTGCTGTTTGACTATTTACACGACGCGGAAATTATTGCGCATAACGCGACCTTCGATATGAACTTCCTGGATATGGAATTCAAACGCGCAGGTTTTAAAGCGCTCTCCGAGGTCTGTGACGTCACCGATACCCTGGCACTGGCCAAGTCCAAGCATCCAGGGCAGAAAAACTCGCTGGATGCCTTAGTGCGCCGTTACGAGATTCCACAACGCGACCGTACCTTCCACGGTGCCTTGCTCGATGCGGAAATCCTGTCCGATGTTTATCTGGCCATGACCGGTGGACAGGTGTCTTTTGATATCGATGCCCTGTCTCAGTCTGAAGACCAGAACAGCCGCTCAGGGATGGCCAGAGTTGAAATTGAATTGCCGGTGATTCTTCCGTCAGAACAGGAATTACAGGAACATGAGAATTGGGTCAAACAATTCGAAGAAAAACATAGAACTGCTTGCCTTTTCGCGAAATAAAATCTACATTTCCGGGGATACTTTAGGTTTAAAACTATCGTTCTTCAGTTATAGTAAATACAAAGAGGCCCCGTAGTTTAAAGCGGGGCTCATATATAGATAATACTCCAGGAAAGGTGCAGATCATGTCTTACCAAACCTCTATACATTTTGATCCAACAGCTTTACTGATAATAAAAAATGAGGTTGATAACTCGATCAAGTTAGTCGAATCAGCAGTAAGCACTTTGGTAGAAGACCAGACTTTACCTTTTGGTATTGATGATGCATTAAATCAGTTCGAACAATGCGCCCAGGTTCTGGCACTCATCGACATGTCCAGTCTGGCAAAAGTCGCTCAATATTCAGCAGAATTAATGCGCAAGATTATGGGGAATCCGGCGCAGGTCAATACTCAAGAAGTGATCGCCTTGAGTGAAGGCACCACTATGCTGAAACGCTATATCGAATTTATCTGTTTGCGTGAAGTAAAAATTCCACAGTTTTTGCTGGATACCCTGAACCGCTTGGAACTGGCTTTGGGTAAACCACTGACGACTGAAGGCCAGCATGTAGAATCGCTATTAGATTGCGTCACTCCTGATTTTGCGCTGCCACAGGCACCAAGTCTGGAAAAATCCCAATATGTACACCGTCTGTATAAGCTGTCACTCAACAAGCTGATCAATCAGGAAGAAAGTGAACTGGATTTGCAAGCCATCAAACTGGTGGGGGCTTATCTGGCCGGACTTGCAGAACAACATGACAGCAAGCAGTACTGGAATCTGGTATATGTCGCGTTAAACAATATTGAGCACCTGCTGATTAATGAGCCACGTCTACGCACCTTGGTGAGCATTGAGCGCAACATGGCACAGTATTTTAGCTCGGCAGACAGCTTCAAGGCTTCGCTGGCTGATCTGGCCAATGTGCTCAGCCTATGTATCAGTCAGGAAGATGAAACTGCGCAATCTATCCGTAGCCAGCTCAATGTGGGCGATGACCTGCTGACCGATATGCAATTACAGGTCTTCAGTCGCCATCTGTATGGCCCAGACTTTGAAACCATGCATACCATCAGCGAATTGGTGACCACGGAAATGGCGCAAATTCGTAATGACATCGAGTTCAACTATCAGAACATGACGCCTGAAAAGACTCAGGAACTGCAGGCACAACTGAATAATCTGGCGAATATCTTCAAGGTATTGAACCTGAATGAAGCCTATCATGACCTGACCCGTCAGGCCGCTTCACTGAGCCAGCCGGAGATGATGCAGGATGCCAGCTTTGCCCAGCAGTTGATGAATGTCATTCTGTCTGCCATGAACTCGATTGGCGTACTGGAACGTCATCACACTTCGAGCCGCTTGCAGCTGCGCGTCAACAACATGAATATTTCTCTGGACCGTCTGGATGAAGCACACGCTGCTTTACTCACAGAAACCAAGGCCCTGATCGAGCTTTCTAGCCAGATTCTCAGCAATTACCTGCAAGATCATGACTTGACTGCCCTCGAACCTGTTCCTGTACAGTTTTGCGAGATTGGCGGCGCGATGCTGTTCCTGAATGCAGAACATGTTCGTACTGCGTTCACCACCACTGCAGAATTCATCAAGAACCGTATTGATCTGTCGATTGCATTAAGTCCGGAAGAAATTCATCGTGCTTTAGACACCCTGGCCAGTGCCGACATGATGATTGATAACTTAAAGAACAAACAGCCTGTATTACAGGCGATGTTTCAGGTAGCATTGGACAGTAGTGAGAAACTCAAAATAGTTGCCTAATGTCCAAATTATCACTTGCTTATATTTTTCAACAACAGCAACTGCTGGTCGATCAACACTTTCAACTTCCACGGGTTGAAGCCTTAGCAAGTGATTTGCTACTCCACACGGGTGATCAGGTGATTGCCCGTGATCTTCTTCCCGATGAGCCGATTCCTGCAGGCTTGCAACTGGTTCCCATCCGTCAGCTGTTACAGTTCTGGAATACCCAGCAATTCGAACAGGCCAGCCGCGCAGTACAACTTTTAGAATGGCGTCGTAACCATAAGTTCTGTAGTCATTGCGGTACAGCGACTGAAGCGCATGCTGTTGAATATGCCATGGTCTGCCCATCCTGCAACTACCGGCAATATCCACGGGTACAGCCTTGCGTTATTACCGTCATTACCCGAGGCAAAGACGAGATTTTACTGGCCAAAAACGCGCGCAATACCAAAAGTCAGATGTATGGCCTGATTGCCGGTTTCGTTGAAGTGGGTGAAACCCTAGAAGATGCAGTACGTCGTGAAACGCTGGAAGAAGTCGGTCTGCATCTCAAAAATATCCAGTATCTGGCCAGCCAGCCCTGGCCTTTCCCAAGTAACCTGATGATTGCCTTCAAGGCAGAATATGCTGGTGGTGAGCTACAGCTGCAGGAAGAAGAAATTAGCGATGCGCAATTCTTTAAATTCGATCAGCTGCCTGAAATTCCGTTTAAAGGCAGTATTGCCCATGCCATGATCATGCATGTGACTCAAGGTACAGTAGTCGCAGATGATACCAAGACCTGGCTATAAATCTGCATTCGAAAGATTTAGCTCAACGGCTTAAAAAAGAATCCAGTGGATGTTCTCCCCTGGATTCTTTTTTATCTATTGCTTAGTTAAACCAAATATCAGTCTCAGGATTTAAATGCATCCTCGAGCGCCCAAAGCACCTGTGCCTTGGTCTGGAAAAACTGGCTAAACAAACTGGAGAGTGAACCCACAATCGTAATATGACCAAGTTTCGGAATTTGAATCAGATGGCTATGATTGCCCTTCTCTTTCAGTACACGGTCCAAATCCTGGCTATTGAAATGCCCAACAATCTTGTCTTTTTCGGCAATAAACAGATAATGCCGGATTGAGCTATTTTTAACAAAATAATAAGGCATCACCTGCTGATAAGGCACCGCCTGATCAAATGCATCGGCACAGATCGGATCATTTTTGTAATCAAAATGATAAGGCCCCGCCAGACCAATAATCGCCCGGATTTGATTGTGATCAATGCTGGCAGATTGCGGATGATACAAGGCAGACATCACATTGAATGCCCCGGCAGAGTGTCCCATCAAGACCAGATTTTCAGCACAGATCTGCAACTGTCCAGCTGACTGCTGCAAATGATTCAGTAACAAATGCAGATCATGAATATAGGTCGGAAAAATATGTTGTGGCGCCAGATGATAATTCATCACCACCACATCATAACCTTCTTTAGCAAAGGACTCGCCAATAAACTGATAATCCTTTTTATCGCCATGCAACCAAGCACCGCCATGCACAAACACAATCAGGGGACGATGTGGCAAAGGCTGCTGACTCCGAAACAGGTCAAAGCGTTGCCGGGATTTCAAGCCATAGGCCAATTGGGTTTCGACTGTGTAACCTTGTTTCGGAGTTAAACGATTTAAAGCATAACTACCAAAATCGTATAACCGGAAATCTTGATAGTGCTGTTGAAACTGCAAAATACGCTGTGAGAGTTGGGTTTTAAACTGGCCGACCTTATGGTTCATAGGTCGGTTCAACCGTATCAGGATCAATCGCCACTGGCGTCTGTTCAATACCCGGCTGCGCATATGCCGGTGCGGCAAAGTTTTGATTAGCCAGACTTGAATATTGCTCCACATTATCAATTAGGGTCACAATTTTAGTGACATTACCCACCTGTTGTAACACCTGATTCAGGTCAGCAATCTCGGCACCATTTAAACGACCCATCACATACAGTACGCCATCTTCAGTATGCACATGCACTTTACTATCCGCTACCACAGTCGCTTTCATGATCAAGCCACGGGTATTTGCAGTCACCGCAGTATCCTGCATGATGGTGCTATAGCTGATCTGATTGCCGACAGTAATAAAATTATGTACCGCTTTGACATCACTCATGGATTTGACATTATCTTCAGCCAGTTGCTTTAAATGGGCATCCGGCACCTGACCGGTCAACAAGACATTGCCATGGAAACTTTCAATATTGACCCGGGCCTGCTTAAAGCGCGAATCCAATTTATAAAGATTAATTTTTGCAGTACGGACAATTGAGGAATCAATAAATACCTGCCCCAAGGTACGCGCCCCACTTTCAGTTCCGACAGGAGCCGTACCTGTGCCGCTGGAAATAAAACTTGCACAACCTGATAAACTTGCGACACACAGCATTGTTATTGCAATACGCTTAACCACTCAGCAAGACTCCTTCATTTTATTACGTCTTTTTCAATCTAATAATCTGTTTTCAAGCTCAGATCATGTCAATTCTGCTTGAACTTTACAATGATCTTGAAGCAAATATAAGCATCTTTAGACCTTATTTTGTTCAAAGGTTAATAAACTCTTGATCAAAAGTAAAAGCATTTTCAATCCATTCCAGATCATAAGGGTATTGCGAAAAGTCATGCTGTATGGTTTTTGCAAATTGCTGTTTAAAATCAAAACAAATCACGTCAAAACGATAGTAATAGTGTGCAAATTGTGGATTTTTCTGAATAAAGCACATCGCAGTCTTGAGCATCTTTCCCTGTTTTGCTCTGGAAATCGACTCGATCGCTTGCGCATATCGGGTTTGCGCACGTGCTTTGACTTCCACAAAGACCAGTTCCTGATCACGCACCAGAATCAGATCCAGCTCGCCATAGCGACTGTGATAATTGGCTGCCAGGAACTGAAATCCATGGTTTTGCATCAATTGGGCCGCTTGCTGCTCCGCCCATGCACCTAATTGCTGTCGCAGCATTGCTCTTTCGCTCATAGTAGCTTGACGCCTGTGCCACTGTACTGGAAACATTCTGGACTACGCTGAATGCTGTGTTCACTGATCTGTATCCGGCCAGTTCTACCCTGAAATTCAATATTCTGTGAACGCGGTTGTGACAGGTACTGCTGGGTGATCTGCCAGGCATCGCCACCGAAGGCAATCAGCCGCTGATAGGACATATCCACCGGCTCTTTGACATAAGCCTGTAGAACATCCGGCCAGTCAGCCAGATAAAGTACCGGAACATCACAGAACTTGATCCCTTGTGGCAGCTTGTGCTGCTCGCTGATCGCATTGGCTACGGTATACATCCGTTTACGGCTTAATTCCGGTATAGTAGCCAGGCCTTCTGCATTGCCGAGGAATAACAGCCCCTGCTTCGGCATTAAAAAAATGGGTGCCTTGTTCACGATCTTAAATTTCAGATCACTCTGACTGAACAATGACATCAGCAACAGTTCATGCTCAGCTTCACTGCCCGGCTGGCGTAAAATCAGCAGCTGTTGAATTCCATCTTTGTGCAATAAGGTTTTTAAGGCAGCAGCATCTTCTTTTTTGGACAGGCTGAATTGCCAGACTTGGGGTAATGACCCTGCTACATCATTCAGGCTGAGGGTACGTACTTTAGGTTTGCTCTTGAGTAGTTGTTCCACATCGCTACGTGCCAATGGACCCACCACCATTTTGGTCTTTTTATTGACATGCTGTTTCAGTAGCTGGGAGATATTTTTCTGATTGGAATTGACCCATTTTAATGGAACTTTCTGCCCGGAAGTAGCATAAGCACTGAGAAAACCCTGTTTGATACTCGATGCAGCTCGCGCCAAAGGCCCGGATTCGGGTAGAATGATCAGCACTTCTGCTTGTACGCTGCTGATGTAGCTGACTAAACACAAGCCCAATATTTTATTTTTAATCTTCCATTTTTTATTATTCAATTTATTCCACATGGAGAAACCTATGAGTGCTCAGTTATTTGTTGTTGCGACTCCAATCGGGCACTTAGATGATATGAGTTATCGTGCAATTCAGGTGTTGAAGTCGGTGAGTCTTATTGCTGCTGAGGATACACGAACTTCCGCACAGTTGCTTAAACACTTTAATATTCAAACACCTCTGACTGCCTGTCATGAGCATAATGAAAGCAACAAGATTGATCAGCTGATCCAGCGCCTGCTCAATGGCGAAGATATGGCCCTGATCAGTGATGCTGGCACTCCCCTGATTAGCGACCCTGGCTTTAAATTTGTCCGGGCTGCTCAAGCGCATAATATCCGCGTGATTCCCGTTCCTGGTGCTTGTGCTGCGATTGCAGCTTTAAGTGCAGTCGGCTTGCCGAGTGACCGTTTCAGTTTTGAAGGTTTTCTGCCATCCAGACAAAGTCAGCGTCTGCTAAATCTGGAAAAACTGAAAGATGAAACCCAGACTTTAATTTTCTATGAAGCACCGCACCGGATTCTGGAGTCCGTTAAGGATATGGCCAGCGTTTTCGGAGCAGATCGCCCGGTCGGTTTTGCGCGAGAAATCACCAAGACTTTTGAAACTATCAAGAAAATGACCTTGGGTGAATTGGTGGAATTCATTAGCAATGATCACAATCAGCAAAAAGGCGAAATTGTTCTGGTGATTGGCGGTGCCACCGAAGAAAAAGATCTGGATCAAGAAAAGCTGGATAAATTATTGAAACGTTTGTTACAGGACCTTTCGGTCAAAGCAGCATCACAGTTGGCAGCAGATTTAACGGGTATTAAAAAGAAAATCGCTTATCAACGTGCTTTAGAACTGACTTCGGCAAACGATTAATTGCTCTAGATATTTCTATCTCGTTTTGATTTGTAAAAAAAACACCACAATTGATGTGGTGTTTTTTATAAGAGACAAGTTAATCAATAACTTATTCTTTGGCTACTGATTCATCTGCCGGAACTTCAACAATACGACCACCACTGGCAAGGAAAGCCGCAATCTCGTCTTCCAGTGCTTGACGCTTTTTCAGCTTTGCAGTGACGGTCAAAGTTTCAGCTTCTACAAGATCGGTATCACTGACGATCTCTGTGCTATCGACCGCGCCTTTTTCAGCTGCTTTTGCTTCATCATCGTCAACGATTGAATCTTCAACGTCGTCATCATAATCATTCATGTCTGTCATTTGCATCTCCCCAAAAATGGCGCTTGCTTGGTATTCCAAGCCAGGTATCGAATTAAGTGAAATTTAGCAATCTCTTTGGGCTTCGCCTAGTACTAAACATCAAAAAATCGTATCTTTTTTAAACAAAATCGTTACTCTTTATTGATGTTTGTTTAAAAAATTTACATTTCTGTCTTAAGCTGCGTAGCGTGTGTCTTTAAGTAAACTCAGACCGTTGGCCTGCGCCATAAATGCATCTTTCAACATGGGCTGATTTTCTACCTGTTTCAGGCCGAAATTGCGTGCCCAAACCATCGGGAAGAATAAAGTGGTTTCCATCCAGCCAATCGCAGACATGCTGTGCATCATGGCATCGTTCTGACTTTTACGGCGATGCTCATAGCGTTTTAGGGTTTGTTCATGTGCCCATACGCCACGCGCCTGATCATGCAGTAAAACATCACAAAGTATCGCAGCATCCAGACAGCCAATATTCACCCCTTGACCTGCCAGCGGATGAATCACATGTGCGGCATCTCCAATCAGGGCTAAACCATCTTGAACATATTGTTGGGCAGCGCGGGCTTTTAAGGGGAAAGTGGCACGTAGTGTCGCCTCTAAGACTTCACCCAGCATATGCTGGCTTTCACGGGTCAATAGCTGGGTAAATTCAGCATCGGGGAGCGCTGCATATTCTTCAGCATAATCCTCTGGCAAAGTCCAAACAATCGATTGCCAATGTCCCTGCTCTTCCGGACTAAGGCTGGCCATGGGTAAAAAAGCCAGAGGGCCGGTTTCGAGAAAAATCTGACGTGCCATATGCTGATGAGGTTGTGCAGTTTTAATGGCACAACTGATGCCCGCCTGTTTATAGTCCAGTACATCAATATCGATGAAAGCTTGCTCACGAACAAAGGAATTGGCACCGTCGGCGCCGATCACCAGCTTGGTTTTAAGCTGAGTACCATCGGCCAGATGAATAATCCACACACCGACGTCACGTTCAACGCGGCTGACTTTGACCTGTGTTCTATAATCTTGAACATCTTCAAGCATCTTTTGCTGAATGGCCAGATTCAGAATGCTTGGTTCCACCATCGAACCTAAAGCCTGTTCTAGCGAGGGTGTTTTTTCTGAAGGCTGGCCGAAATTGATTTCGCCATAGCCATTTTTATTCCAGACCTGCATGCCGGTATAAGGCTGCTGCCGTGCCAGGTTTTCCCAGACCCCCACCGTCTTTAACAAGTGAATGGTTGCCTGACTGAGAGCCAGGACACGCGGATTGGCCACCTTTAAGGTTTTATCTGCATCCAGAATTGGCGCTGCATCCAGAACTGTAGGCTGCATGCCACCTTGGGCTAACAAAAGCGCTGTAAGCCCACCCACCAATCCACCGCCAATAATGACGACGTCTAATATTTCGTTAGTTTGATTTAAGCTCATGCTTTTAACCCCATGGCATAATTTGCAACCAGTGGCTTGATGCCTGGAATCGTATCAAAAGCGATTAAACCCGTATTACGAATCAGCTTTAAAAATGGATTCTGGTTACTAAAGCCACGCACCACTGAATCACAGAATTTGATCACTCGTTGCTGGTCACTGAGACGAGATTTTTCATAGTCTTGTAATATTGCAGCATCGCCCAAGTCTGCGCCTTGTGCTTGCTGTTCCTTGAGGTAACGCACCAATACATGCGCATCACGCATACACAGGTTAAAACCCTGACCAGCCACCGGATGAATCGTATGTGCTGCATTGCCCATCAACACGACACGGCCAACAGCCTGTTTTTCAGCTAACACTTGAGATAAGGGAAAACTGAACCGTTTTCCGGTTTTCTGGAACTTTCCGGCACGATCGCCATACGTTTCCTGCAAGGCATCGAGGAAATGCTGGTCATTTTCATCTCCCAGCCATTCTCCTTCAGTACCTTTTTTCACTGGCCAGACCACGGAACGGCGATATTCGCCCGGCAATGGCAACAGTGCCAAAGGCCCTAAATGACTGAAACGCTCAAAGCCCACATGACCATGTGGCTTAGACGTTTGTACTGTGGTCACAATTGCAACCTGATCATAATCATGTTCTGACGCACCAATACCCAAGGCTTTACGGCAGAAAGAATCCCGTCCATCGGCGGCAATAACCAGTTTGGACTGTAATTTTAGTGATGATTCACCACGCTGAGCTTCGATATAAGCAAAGTCTGTATCTTGGATAAGGGAGGTCACTTGAACACCATCAATCAATTCAATTAATGGCTCTTTTTTGACTTGGGTCAGCAGTACACGACCGAGCCAGGCATTTTCAATGACCTGACCAAAGCTTTCGACTTTTTCCTGCTCGGCTTTCAGTCGGGCCTTACCAAAGCTGCCTTGTTCGGTAATATTCACTTCCAGAATTGGGGTAGCATGTTCTTGCAAGGCATTCCAAAGTCCAAGTTCCTGATAAATCTGCACGCTACGGCGTGACAAGGCACTGTTACGTGCATCAAAACTGGAATGATAGGGCGCAAGATTTTCATCATCATAATCTGGATATTTGATGGCTTCCAACAGTTTGACTGCAATATTGGTTTTCGCCAACATTAATGCGAGGCTTAAGCCGACCATACCACCACCGACAATGATGACTTCTTGTTGCATGCTTACTTCCTTATTTGTTTATTCGCATCTATGGCGAATTACATAAAACGTATACTGGTTTTATCTTACCTCAAGGCTTTAAATTTTTATAATGATTCGTTTTATTTAGTTTTCTTCATGATGATCCAGCCTATATTGAAAAACCAAGACATCACGCTTTTCAGTACCCAACTTCGACAATACAGTATAAGCACTGATCCGTTTAACAACTTTAAACCCTGTCTTTAACAGCACTTGGTGTGCCTGTACATGTTCTGCATCGCAGAAAGTATCCAGTAATTTAAGTGGGAGATATTGTTTAAAATGCTGAATCACCGCTTTCATCGCCTCAAGCATATAGCCCTGACCCTGAAATCGAGGACCAAGTTCGAAATGAACTTCAAGGCTGCTATTTTGCTGTTGAATGATCGTTAGTAACCCGATTGCCAGATGACTTTTTCGCTCAGCAATCACCCATGAAAATCCTTTAATCGGTTGCTGCCAATAGCTTAACGCCCATTTCTGCAACATCTGCTGAGTTTGACCGACTGTTGTATGCACCTGTCGTTGTAAGTATTTTGATGCTTCAACGTCGCCACAATACTCTTGGAATAATGAAAATTCATCTCCAACTTTATATGCTCTTAACTCCAACCAAGTTGTCTTTAATTCAGCAACTAAAATATTTATACTCACTTTTATCAACTCGGCATTAAAAAACGGAATGTTGTAATTTCATTTGGCACTTATACGATTCGATCGCAAACCTAGTCAAATTGGTATAACTCGATCTACTCGCTTCGCACAATTTTGAATACATACTGATGCTCGTAGATCCTGAATGATAAAATTGTGAATCAAGCCATTTATAAATAAGCTGATAATCACTGTCAGGAGCAGAAGGCCCATTTTCAATCACTATTATTTTCTTATTTTTAGAGAGTTTTATAGGGTCTGTTGACATTTACTGTTCATAATTAACCCTATAAAGGTAGCCATAAAAATATACAGGCTAAAGCAACAGAACTTTGATAATTTC
>NZ_JAMXXL010000030.1:0-29390 GCF_024129685.1 Acinetobacter lwoffii
ACGCAATGATCGTAGTTGAGGACTTAAAAGTAGCCAATATGTCGAAGTCAGCCAAAGGCTCAATCGAAGAAAAAGGAAAGAATGTTAAAGCTAAATCAGGCTTGAACAAATCAATCCTGGATCAAGGTTGGTCAATGCTTGTTAATATGTTGGTGTACAAACAGCAATGGCGAGGTGGTTTATTCGTTAAAGTTGACCCTAGATATACAAGTCAAACTTGTAGTTCATGTGGTCATGTTGCAAAAGAAAATAGGCTTACTCAAGCAAACTTTGAGTGTGTCAGTTGTTGTTTTAGCGAGAATGCAGATATTAATGCATCTCGCAACATTTTGGCGGTGGGACACACCGTTTTGTCTGTGGAGGGTGGATGCGGTAAAGGTCACCTTGCGAAGCAGAAAGCAAGTGAAATCCGTAAGGAATTCACCTAGGAGCTTTTGCTTTTAGAATCCCCCACTTGAACATCGTGAAAGTGGGGGGAGTATGTCAAACAGCCTTTGCCGTGACTTTATTTGCCGGGCTGGCCACCGTGGTGGGTGGGGGACTGGTATTATTCTTAAAAAAACCTAATTTCCGCCTGCTGGCCTTTGCTGCCGGGGCCATGATTTATGTCTCTTTAACCGAAATTTTGAACAAATCGATCGCGTCCTTTAGCCTGGATTTTGATGAAAAAACCGGTTTTGCCTTTGGTACTTTTGCTTTTTTACTGGGTGTGGTTCTGGTGTTGTTGCTGGATCGCTTTGTGCCGAATCCACATGACACGATTGAAACCCATTCTGCCAAGGGGGTCAGTTCACCTCAATTACTGCGTACCGGCATGCTGACCCTGTTTGCGATTAGCGCACATAACCTGCCGGAAGGACTGGCGACATTTTTTGCCACGCTGGAAAGCCCTGCTTTGGGCGCGCCGTTGGCGGTGGCAATTGTGATTCATAATGTACCAGAAGGTGTGGCGATTGCCTTGCCGGTCTATATGGCCACCGGCCGTAAAGATTATGCGCTCTGGGCCAGTTTGGTTTCCGGACTGGCAGAACCATTGGGGGCAGCGCTCGGTTATTTTATTCTGGCACTGGATGAATTATTGCCGACGGCAAAACGCTATTCTGAAGGTCATGAAACAGTCTATGGGCTGGTCAGCGGCATGGCGGCATTGGCGAGCAGTCTGGTAATTTTTAAGTTTATTCAATAAACCTCATATTCACTAAATCACAAGCCATAAAAAAGGCAGCTTGCGCTGCCTTTCATTTTAAACACATGACTTATGCAATTTTTTCTATACGGCAATAGAAGAAGCCGTCGCCTTGATCCGCTTTCGGTAACAATTGACGACCGTGAATCTGTTCGATGCCCCAATCGACTTCGATTTTGATTTCTTTGGCATCGGCATGTTGAGCAAAGAATTCGACCATCTGCTGTTCGTTTTCGGCTTTCAGAATTGAACAGGTGATGTACAGCAAAGTACCACCGACTTTCAGTTGCTGCCACATATTTTCCAGAATCTGCTTTTGCAGCTGTACCGTTTGCGGAATATCTGTAGAGTGACGTAACAAGCGAATATCCGGATGACGACGGATCACACCAATTGCAGAGCATGGTGCATCCAGTACGATACAATCGACCGGCTCCGGAGCGGTCCAGGTGATCGCATCAGCCGCGATAATTTCAACGTCGGCATATTCAGTTAACAGTAAACGTTCCAGATTTTCTGCCACACGGACTAAACGTTTAGCATCCTGATCAATGGCATACAGTTTTTTCGGGCTGTATTTTTCCAAGATATGCGCAGTCTTACCCCCTGGCGCAGCGCAGGCATCTACTACGATTTTGCCTTCAAGGTCAGGAACTAAGGTCGCACACAGCTGGGCATGTTCATCCTGCACCGAGAAACCGCCGGCTTCATAGCCCGGCAGGTTCGGAATATGCACATTCTGTTCCAGTACAATCCCAACTTCAGAAAGAGTACAGGCACGTGCTTCATAGCCTTCTTCTTCCAGAATTTCCAGATATTCATCACGGCTGACCTGATTGATATTGACACGCAAGGTAAGCGGCGCAATCTGTTTCAAGTCATGTGACAGCTCGGCAAGCTGTTCCGGCCAGTCTTTCTTTAAACGCTTGTAGAGCCAGCTTGGCAGGCCATGCGCCTGATTTAAAGCCAGGTCAAATTCTTCTGTTTCACGTGAAACACGACGCAGTACCGCATTGACCAGACCGCTTAAAGGTTCAAATCCCAGCTGTTTGGCTGCAGTGACGGTTTCTGAAATCGCAGCATGTGCCGGAATACGCGTACATAGAATCTGGTACAAACCCAAATATAAGCAGCTTTCTAGAGCCTGGTTATCAAGAGGTTTGGTTAATAGCGGCAGGGTGATGGCTTTCAGGCCATGCCACTGACGTAAACAGCCTAGCGTTAACTCGTGATAAAGACCACGGTCACGTTCAGACACAATATTAATATGTTGATTGAGTACAGAAGCAAGTGATTGGCCATTTTGTACAGCCAATAGCGTTTTTACAACTTGCGCGCGCAAATTCAAATTTTTAGCTGATGATTGAATTTGGCTCATGCGAATTTATGTCCTACCGATAGTTTTTGAGTTTGATTAATTTGAACAGCATTCAGGGCTTTGCCGCCTGGCCATTGCAGATTGGTGATGCAAATAGCATGTTGATCGCCACACATCACATGCACACCGTCTTTATCCAGGGCAATCACTTCACCAGGCAGGGCATTGCTTGTCTTTTGCGTGGAAAGCGAGGAATTCCAGATGCGTAAATTGTTGCTGTCATCCAGTGGAGTAAATGCCACCGGCCATGGATTAAAAGCACGAATATTACGGTCAATGGCTGCTGCAGGCTGGGTCCAGTCAATCTGTGCTTCAGCTTTTGACAGTTTATGCGCGTAAACCGTCAGGCTTTCATCCTGGACTTCGCGAATCTCAAGATAGTGCTGTAAGGTCTGTTCCGATTCAAGCACGGCCACAATCGCCTCAGCACCTTGCAGCGCCAGTTTGTCATGCAGGCTGGCAGAAGTATCCTCGGCAGTAATCGGACATCGTGTTTTATACATCATATCACCGGTATCCAGACCGGCCGCCATTTTCATAATGGTCACGCCCGTTTCGGTATCACCGGTAGCAATGGCACGTTGAATCGGGGCTGCACCGCGCCAGCGTGGCAACAGCGAACCATGAATATTCAGGCAACCATATTTTGGCGTATCCAGAACCACTTGTGGCAGGATCAGACCATAAGCCGCCACTACCATCACATCTGCATTTAAGGCTTTAAGTTCCGCTTGCGCTGCCAGGCCTTCTTCAGTCAATGACTTGAAATGTAAAGGCTGATAAACCGGAATATTGTGTTCAAGCGCTAACTGCTTCACCGCAGATGCCGTGAGCTTTTGTCCACGTCCGGCCTTGCGGTCAGGTTGAGTATAGACCGCCACAATTTCATGTTCGGTTCTAAGCAACGCAGCCAATGCAGTCGCTGCAAATTCTGGTGTGCCTGCAAATATGATCTTCACACATGAAATTCCAAATAAACTTAAAAGCTATTATAAGCCAAAAGCCAAATTTCAGCCTAATCGTTGCAAAAACTTATCCGAGAAGCTTGGTGAGTACTTGAATTTCGGTGGAATTTTTATATAAAAAAAACTCATGCAAATTGTAAAAATTATTCATGAAAGTTTTGTATTGTCCTGATGATGATGGCGGTATAGTAGATTTCATTAAGAAAT
The DNA here is from genome assembly GCF_024129685.1 of Acinetobacter lwoffii. Lineage (GTDB taxonomy): Bacteria > Pseudomonadota > Gammaproteobacteria > Pseudomonadales > Moraxellaceae > Acinetobacter > Acinetobacter lwoffii_X. The sequence continues at coordinate 3,737 of NZ_JAMXXL010000030.1, forward strand.
TTTTATCGTCAGATCATCCAAACCTCTCGATAGACATTTTTGCCTGCATCTACACTCAAAAGGCCATCTTGTAAATCAAGGGCTTGTAGTATGATAGGTTTAAAATTCAACTGATTTAAGCTCTTTGTCAGTATGATTTAGCCAGAGTGGATCTGCCCGATTCACTGCAAGCTCAAACTTTGTTGGAAATATAAAATGCCTGACTATCGTTCAAAAACATCGACACACGGAAGAAATATGGCTGGCGCACGCGGTTTATGGCGTGCTACCGGCATGAAAGATGAAGATTTCGGTAAGCCGATTATTGCGGTGGTGAACTCGTTCACCCAGTTTGTACCGGGTCATGTGCATCTTAAAGATCTGGGTCAGCTGGTGGCACGTCAAATTGAAGCGTCAGGCGGCGTGGCCAAAGAATTCAATACCATTGCGGTCGATGACGGCATCGCGATGGGTCATGACGGCATGCTGTATTCATTGCCTTCACGTGATCTGATTGCAGACTCGGTCGAGTACATGGTCAATGCCCATTGTGCCGATGCGATGGTGTGTATCTCGAACTGTGACAAGATCACCCCGGGTATGTTAATGGCTTCAATGCGTCTGAACATTCCGGTGGTATTTGTCTCTGGCGGTCCAATGGAAGCGGGCAAGGTCAAAATCCGTGGCAATGAAAAAGCCATTGATCTGGTTGATGCCATGATTGTTGCAGCAGATGACAGCTTCACTGATGAAGAAGTTGCTGAATATGAACGTTCAGCTTGCCCAACCTGTGGTTCATGTTCAGGCATGTTTACCGCAAACTCGATGAACTGTTTGACTGAAGCACTTGGTTTATCGCTTCCGGGCAATGGTTCAACGCTGGCAACCCATGCCAACCGTAAAAAATTATTCGAGCGTGCGGGTCAATTGATTGTTGAAATCACTAAACGTCATTATGAGCAAAATGACTACAGCTTATTGCCACGTTCAATCGCGACCAAAGCAGCGTTTGAAAATGCGATGACTTTAGACATTTCCATGGGTGGTTCAACCAATACGGTTCTACATTTGTTGGCAGCAGCACACGAGGCAGAAGTCGACTTTACCATGACTGACATCGATCGTTTGTCACGTAATGTGCCAGTTCTTTGTAAGGTTGCGCCGGCGAAGCAGGACGTGCATATGGAAGATGTACACCGTGCCGGTGGCATCATGTCGATCCTGGGTGAACTGGATCGCGCGGGCTTGCTGGATACTTCTGTTCCAACCGTGCATGAAAAAACTTTAAAAGATGCCTTGGATAAATGGGACATCATCCGTACCGAAGATGAAGAGGTGTATCAATTCTTCAAATCGGCACCGGGCGGTGTTCCGACCCAGACCGCATTCTCGCAAGACCGTTACTATGCGCGCTTAGATGGTGACCGTGACAATGGCGTGATCCGTAATGCAGCCAATGCCTTCTCACAAGATGGTGGTCTAGCGGTACTTTACGGCAACATCGCGCTAGAAGGCTGTATCGTAAAAACTGCGGGTGTGGATGATTCAATCCTGAAATTCAACGGGACTGCACGTGTGTTTGAAAGTCAGGATGCTGCAGTTGAAGCCATTCTTGGCGGCAAAATCACTGCGGGTGATGTCGTCGTGATTCGCTATGAAGGTCCACGTGGTGGCCCGGGTATGCAGGAAATGCTGTATCCAACCAGTTACTTAAAATCGAAAGGTTTGGGTAAAGACTGCGCACTTTTAACGGATGGCCGTTTCTCGGGTGGTTCGTCTGGTCTGTCGATTGGTCACGTGTCGCCTGAAGCGGCTGAAGGCGGTGCAATTGGTCTGGTGGAAGATGGCGACCGTATCGAAATTGATATTCCAAACCGTACCATTCACCTGGCAGTGGATGATGCAACCATGGCAGCGCGCCGTGAAGCACAAGAAGCCAAAGGCTGGCAGCCTGCTGAACAGCGTCCGCGTAAAGTGTCTAAAGCACTGAAAGCGTATGCGATGCATACTACTAGTGCGTCGAAAGGTGCGGTACGTGATATCTAATTTGTAATTTTACAGATTTAAATAGCACTCCAGATGGGGTGCTTTTTTTATACAAGAAACTATCTTAAAATGAAAGAGGACTCCACCCGACAGTCAGGGTGGAGGTGAATTTCGTAAGTTTTTTAATTTAGCTTTAATTCGTTTTTATGTTAAAATAAAAGAAATATAACATTGTATTTAAATAAGTTTTAAAAAAAATGAAAATCAACAAGGCGTATAAATTTAGGCTTGAGCCTAATGAAGAGCAAGAGGTTATTTTAAACAATCTTGTTGGTTCTGCGCGTTTTGTTTGGAATCAAATTTTAGTTGTGTCATTTGAAATGTTTGCAAAGAATGAATTTATCAATGCAACCAATTTGGTGAATAAAATCACCAGTCTTAAAAAGAATCCTGAATATGCTTTTTTAGCAAATCATTCTAATGCTGTTTCCCTACAGCAAAAAATTCGTGATCTGGCTTCGGCTTGGACAAGGTTTTTCAATGCAAAAGAACATGCAAGATTAAAAGAAAATAAGCGTAAACCACGCAAGCCCAAATTCCTCAAACTCACTGATGGTTCTGAAATCCAGTTACGCCCACTGATGCCTAGATTTAAGAAAAAATCAGATGGTTACGATTCAATTAGATTGGTGCAATTTGATAAATATTGTCGAATTGAGGGTAATCGAGTTAAGCTGCCAAATGGCATAGGATTTGTGAAATTTAGAAAATCACAAGATATTCTAGGCACAATTAAGAATGTGACAATCAGTAAGAGATCAGGTCATTGGTATATTTCATTTGGGAGTGAAAAAGAGTTATTGGAAAATCCAGTACATCCATCCAAAACCGCAGTTGGTGTTGATTTAGGTGTCAAGAAATTAGTCACAACATCTGAGGGTGAGGTATTTAACCCAAAGAACAGTTTTAAAACCAACCAAATTAAATTAGCTAAACTTCAACGTAAGTTGAGCAAAAAAGTGAAGTTTAGTGAAAATTGGAAAAAGTTGAACACCACAATTAACAAGCTACATTATCATATTGCCAATATTCGGCATGACTACCTACATAAAGTCACGACAACTCTCAGCAAAAACCACGCAATGATCGTAGTTGAGGACTTAAAAGTAGCCAATATGTCGAAGTCAGCAAGTGGCACAATCGAGAAAAAAGGAAAGAATGTCAAAGCCAAGTCGGGCTTAAACAAGGCAATCCTAGATCAAGGTTGGTCAATGCTTGTTGATATGTTGGAGTACAAACAACAATGGCGAGGTGGTTTACTCGTTAAGATTGACCCGAAATACACAAGTCAAACGTGTAGCTCCTGCGGTCATGTTGCAAAAGAAAATAGGCTTACTCAGGCACATTTTGAATGTGTTGCGTGTGGCTTTAGCGAGAATGCGGATATTAACGCTTCTCGTAATATTTTGGCGGTGGGACACACCGTTTTGTCTGTGGAGGGTGGATGCGGTAAAGGTTGCCCGATGAAGCAGAAAGCAAGCGAAATCCGTGAGGAAGTCACCTAAGAGCTGATGCTTTTAGAATCCCCCACTTGAATAAAGTGAAAGTGGTGGGAGTATGTCAAACAATGGCCTTAAAATAAATTGTCCAAGACCGACACTTAAAATCGGTCATCGCCCAGGAAGAGAATAATGAGTAAAGATAATATCCGCGAGCATTCTGCCCCTGTTTATGAAGGTATTGAAAATGCACCGGCGCGTTCCATGATGCGTGCTACCGGTTTTAAAGATGCCGATTTTGAACGGCCATTTATTGGCATCGCTTCGACCTGGGCCAATGTCACGCCTTGTAATATGCATATTGATGGTCTGGCCAGAACCGTAGAGCAGGGCGTGAGTGCGGCGGGTGGCAAGGGCATTATCTTTAATACCATTACCATTTCAGATGGCATTTCCAATGGCACCGACGGCATGAAATATTCCCTGCTGTCACGGGAAGTGATCGCAGATTCTATTGAAACCGTGGTCGGCTGTCAGGCTTATGATGGTGTGATTGCCATTGGTGGCTGTGACAAAAATATGCCCGGCTGCATCATGGGATTGGCGCGCCTCAACCGTCCGGGGCTGTTTATTTATGGCGGAACCATCAAACCGGGTGAAGGTCATACCGACATGATTTCAGTGTTTGAAGCGGTGGGTCAATATGCCAAAGGTGAAATCAACGCGATTCAGGTCAAGCATATTGAAGAGGTTTCCTTGCCAGGTCCGGGTTCGTGTGGCGGTATGTACACGGCCAACTCGATGGCCTCTGCGATTGAAGCTTTAGGCATGAGCCTGCCGGGCTCTTCGGCACAGGAAGCGGTATCGGAAGACAAGCAAATTGACTGTGCCCGGGCCGGTGAAGCGGTGATGAACCTGTTGCGACTGGATATTAAGCCGCGCGACATCATGACCAAAGCCGCCTTTGAAAACTCGATTAAAGTCTTGATTGCGCTGGGTGGTTCGACCAATGGTGTACTGCATCTTTTAGCCATGGCACATACAGCAGGAGTGGAATTGAGTCTGGATGATTTCGTGCGGATTGGTAAAGATATTCCGGTGGTGGCCGACGTGCGTCCATCAGGTAAATATCTGATGTCAGAACTGATTGCGATTGGTGGAATTCAACCACTGATGAAGCGCATGCTGGATGCCGGCATGCTGGATGGCTCATGTCTGACGGTCACAGGTAAGACGCTGGCAGAAAATCTGGCCGATGTGCAGGACTATCCGGAAGGCCAGCAGATTATTCTGCCTTTTGATGCGCCAGTGAAAAAAGACTCACATCTGGTGATTCTAAAAGGCAATCTGTCACCGAAGGGCGCGGTCGCCAAAATTACCGGTAAGGAAGGACTGCATTTTGCTGGCCCGGCTCGCGTGTTTGAAGGTGAGCAGGGTGCCATGCGCGGTATTCTGGATGGCGAAGTCCAGCCGGGTGAAGTGGTGGTGATTCGTGGCGTTGGTCCCAAAGGTGGCCCGGGAATGCCAGAAATGCTGAAACCGACCTCTGCGATTATCGGGAAGGGCTTAGGCGCTTCAGTTGCCCTGATTACCGATGGACGCTTCTCGGGTGGCAGTCACGGTTTTGTGATTGGTCATGTCACCCCCGAAGCTTATGATGGCGGCCCGATTGGTCTGGTACAAAATGGCGACCAGATTTCAATTAATGCGGAAACCCGGGAAATGACCTGGCATGTGGATGAGCCGGAGATTGCAGCACGTCAAGCAGCCTGGATCAAACCAAAACCGAACTATACCCATGGAGCACTGGCCAAATTCGCCAAACTGACCTCAGGTGCAGAAACCGGGGCGGTCACTGACTTGAATCTTGACCTCTAATCCATTGTTAAACATTGAACATTTGTTTATCTTAATCGGGCGTAAGACCCTCACCGACAGTCAGGTGGGGGATACAAGCGAGTGGCGATAGCCATATTAAAGATAATGTTTTCTTGGTTTTATTGCTTATTTTTGCTATAATTCAAACACTACAATTCTTTTATAAACAATGATTTAATGAAGATTTTACAACACTACAAGTTTAGGCTTCTGCCTAACCAAGAACAGGAAATATTGCTTAATCAAGCAATAGGTTCTGCTCGTTTTGTGTGGAATCAAATTCTCGCTAAATCATTTGAAATGTTTGCTAAAGATGAATATATTCGTTACGAAAGCATTGAAAAAAAATTAGTACCCCTTAAAAAAACACCTGAATTTTCTTTTCTTGGTCAAACATATTCAGCTTGCTTACAGCAAAAAATACGTGATCTTGCTCAAGCATGGGGTAAGTTTTACAACAAAAAAGAACAAGCTCGTTTAAAGCAAAACAAGCGGAAACCACGTAAACCCAATTTTTTTAAATTGGCTGATGGTGGTGAGATTGAGCTTAGACCACTCATGCCAAGATTCAAGAAGAAATTAGATGGTGAGCAATCTTTTAGACTTCCATTTGCAGATTGTGAGGTTATTGGTGATCGAGTTTCTTTGCCTAAAAAAACAGGTTGGATAAGATTTAAAAAATCACAAGAAATTGTTGGTAAAATCACAAGTATTACAATTAAGAAAATTTGTGGGCTTTGGTATGTTTCATTTTTTACTAACCGTGAAATCGAACAACCAATTCATCCATCAAAATCTACAATTGGTGTTGATCTTGGTATTAAGAAATTAATTACAATATCAACAGGTCAGGTATTTGACCCAATCAATAGTTTTAAAGCCAATCAAGTAAAGTTGGCTAGGCTTCAACGCAAGTTGAGAAAGAAAACCGAATTTAGTCAAAATTGGAAAAAACTTAATTTAAGGATCAATAAATTACATCATCATATTGCCAATATTCGGCATGACTACTTGCACAAAGTCACGACAACTCTCAGCAAAAACCACGCAATGATCGTAGTTGAGGACTTAAAAGTAGCCAATATGTCGAAGTCAGCCAAAGGCTCAATCGAAGAAAAAGGAAAGAATGTTAAAGCTAAATCAGGCTTAAACAAATCAATCCTAGATCAAGGTTGGTCAATGCTTGTCAATATGTTGGAGTATAAGCAACAATGGCGAGGTGGTTTACTCGTTAAGATTGACCCTAGATATACAAGTCAGACTTGTAGTTCATGCGGTCATGTTGCAAAAGAAAATAGACCTACTCAGGCTAAGTTTGAGTGTGTTAGTTGTGGTTTTAGCGAGAATGCAGATATTAACGCTTCTCGTAACATTTTAGCGGTGGGACATACCGTTTTGTCTGTCGAGGGAAGATGCGGTAAAGATCGCCCTGTGAAGCAGAAAGCAAGTGAAATCCGTGAGGAAGTCACCTAAGAGCTTTTGCTTTTAGAATCCCCCACTTGAGCTAGTCGAAAGTGGCGGGAGTATGTCAAGACTTGATATAAGTTTTTACACCATGCAGGGCTTTGGCTCTGCGATCTTAAAAATAGATTATTCTGTACAGATTCAATTTTTTGAACTGCACACCGTCATCTTTGTCGAGGCCGAACTCATGTCCCTGTTACGCCGTTGGTTTGATCCAATCCGATCGAGTTGGTTTTACCAGAAACCAATCCGTCAAACGGTGTTATCTATTCAAGATGGGCTGAGTATCCATTTAAGACTGGATGATGTGTACAGCTATCTGGCGGTACAGCAGCTGCCCCAGCTCGAAGAAATTTTAAGTCCGCAGCTCAAGCCGCTGAAAGTAATTATTTCCAGTTCGCATGCAGCCCCCCCAAATCAGATGTCTTTTGATGAATGGCAGCACTACACCCTAAATGATGCCAAGATTCTGTCAAAACAGCATCGTTTCAGTTTTCATGATACGCCGGAATTACCGAGCGCTGAGGCCTTAAAACAGGCTGAACTGATTTTGCGGCATACACCTCTGCGTGGACAAGATTTCCTGTATTTGCTGGAAGATGTTTTCCATATGCTCTGGCAAAAACAGACCGGAAAATTACGAACCCTTTATGCCATGGCCAGTCGTCATCATCAGCCACAGGACTTTCCCGAACGTATTTTTGATCAGACCCCGATTCTGGCCAGCTATTTTAATTTAGGCGGTCGCCAGTATCAGGCAGTCGATGACCTGTTGCGTCTGACCCGGCGTCTGGAGCAGCAAAAACTGCTGACCGGTAATCCGATTTTTATGATCGATCACATTGAATGGCGTGAGCATCTGATCAGTGATGCTGAAGAGCTGAACGAGATCCAGTCGATGGATCCGGAACTGGACTTGTATCTCGCGCTGGAAGATCCGATTTCCTGGCTGCTCCTAGCTTACATCAAGGAAGAACTGGCGGATTATTATAATATCCAGCTGAATGTTTATCCCTTGTCCTATCGTGGCCGGGATGAGTTTGACTGGAGTCTGGCCACACGTTTATCCAAACGGACTGACGTAGAATTTACCCCGTTCTGCCGACCGACCGAGCAGGCGATCGCGCCAATGGCACAGTTATTTTATAGCTGTCCCGAGGAGCAGCGGATTGAGGCGATGTACCAGATCTTGCAGGCCGTCTGGACCCGTGGTGAAGACCTGTCTTATGCACCCCATTTCAAGCATTTGCAGCAACAGTTAAATATTGTAGATCTGACCCAGGACGATATTCTGGCCAAGCTGCAGGACAATGATATGCTGTGTGAAATGAAGTCGCAGCCGAATTTTCCGGTACTGGAACTGCGCATAGATGATCAAAGTTATACATTTAATAGCTTATATCGGGTCTGGATGATTGAAAGTATTTTCAGTAATGTGTTAGAAGAAAAGTATAAGAGTAATAATCAAACTGAAAGTGAACTGAAAAAACATGGAAAAGATCAAAGCTGAATCACTAGAACATGCACGTCAACAGATCGATGCCATTGATACAGCTTTAGTTGAGCTGATCGCTGCGCGTCAATTTTATGTTGATCAAACCACCCGTTTCAAAAAAACTGAAACCGATTTGCAGTCACCAGAACGTATGGAACAGATTGTAGAAAATGTTAGGGCATTGGCGCAAAAGCAGGGCCTCGATCAGGAGTTTATTGAACATCTATACCGTGAAATGTTCCAATACTTTATTCAACGTGAACTGAAAGAGTTTCGTCCTTAAACGGGCTCATTTCAGTTCAACTACGCCGGACGATCTTCAAGCTATGCAGGAGATCTTGCTGTAGCCATGGCGATTTTTAAGCACAACATCGCCTTTTTGCAAAAATAATTTATCCATAAAAAGCCCATTCAGCCAAGTGCCTAAAGCCTTGCCTGGACGGGCTTTGCACGGTTTTATAGAAATTGTAGTAAAAAAAAGAAATTGATTTTATTAAATATTTTTACAATGTAAGTTTGATTTAATTTAAAAAGTATATATATTGTATATACATCTTTTGCAAAGCAGTCTTTATTTTGGAGAGATAAGCAATGAGCGAGCAAATCAAAAAAATAAAGACAGGCAAGAAAGATGGACAACTTTTAATTCGTATTCAGAGTACGGAGCGTGATGAATTTATTCGTCTCTGCGAAGAACTGGATACTAGTGCTGCTCGTGAATTAAGAAAATTTATTCGTGGTTTTGTGAAACAACACAAGCCTAACGAATAGCCTTACTAGGGAGTAATACCATGGCTAAGCAAGTTAAATCTTTAAAGCAAGAAATCAAAGCACGTTTGAAAAAGATTTCAAAACATAAAGGCAAATTGAAGCAACTGAAGCAAGCGCTTAAAAAACAGAAATAAGCCAACGCGAATCAATTGCCAGTCACTTAAAACAGTTCATTCTAGACAGACTGTTTTAGGCTACAAAAAAGACCGAACATATATGTTCGGTCTTTTTGCTTGCAACAGGCTGTGCCCAGGCATCGCTGAATTTTATTTTTTATCGACCAGACTGAAGAACCAGTTTAAGAACAGGGCTGCAAACGTTGCCGTACCAATACCACCCAGATTGAAGCTACCAAAAGTCAGGGCAAAATCACCCGTACCTAAAATAATTGTCACCGCAGCCACCATCAGGTTCTTGTTCTGCGAAAAATCGACCTTGTTCTCAATCCAGATTTTGGCACCAGCAATAGTAATCAAACCAAAGACTATAATCGAAGCACCGGTCAGAATCGCTGTCGGAATCGTATGAATCACCGCACCAAACTTAGGCGATAAACCCAGGAACACAGCAAAGACACCCGCGACGGCAAAGATGATAGTCGAGTAGACCCGTGTTACGGCCATCACGCCAATGTTTTCACCATAGGTGGTCATACCCGGCGCACCCACACCACCCGCTAAAGTCGTGGCAATACCATCTGCAACAAAGGCTTTACCAATATGCGGATCCAGGTTTTCACCGGTCATCGCACCTACGGCTTTAATATGGCCCAGATTTTCAGCCACCAGAATCAAGGCAATCGGCGCAATGATCAGCATGGCATTGACTTCAAAGGTCGGTGCATGGAAGGTCGGTAAACCGAACCAGGCTGCTTGCTGAATGGGAAGGAAGTTGATTGCAGTGCCATAACCCATGACATTGCTGAGCATGAAATAGATCAGATAGGCCAGTAACAGACCGACCAATAATAGCAGGCGTTGCAGCAGGCCTTTGGTAAAGACGGCAATCGAGCCCATGCACATCACGGTAACGAGAGACATCCACATATTAAAGGTGTTGCCCATGACGCTTTTAACCGTGACTGGAGCAAGGTTCAGGCCAATGATCATCACCACGGCACCGGTCACTACCGGCGGCATCAGCTTTTCGATCCAGCGGGTGCCCGTCGCCATGACCAGAAAGCCCATCAGCGCATAGAAGATGCCACATGCGATAATCCCGCCTGCTGCAACGCCAATATTCGGATTCAGTCCGCCACCACCCGCATAACCAGTTGCTGCGATGACCACACCAATAAAGGCAAAGCTTGAACCTAGATAACTTGGAACCCGGCCACCGGTGATTAAAAAGAACAGGATGGTACAGATCCCTGACATTAAAATTGCCAGGTTTGGATCAAAGCCCATTAAAAAAGGTGCCAGTACGGTTGCGCCAAACATGGCAAAGGCATGCTGTACACCCAAAACTACCGTTTGTGCGGGTGGCAAATACTCTGCGGTACCTACTGGTCGTGCATCGATACTGCCCTCATACGGGCGCCATTTGGGAAACCAACTGGACATAAAATGAGCACTCAAAAGATAAATTGTGCACATCATACTCCGGTTTTTTGGAAGTTTTAATCACTCCTTTCAACTTTTTGTTCAAGTTAATTCATTGACTTTTATTTATTTTTTATCAATTGGTAAATATTTTTAATATAAAAGTAGCGTTAAATCAGTGGATTAATCATATAGCTATGCTTAAAATTCACTCATAAAGATTTGTTATTTTAGTTATAAAAAATACGATGCAGTGAGTGGTTTTGGCCAATTCATGTACAAAAAAAGCACATCACCAGGATGTGCTTTGAATGCGAGGGCGAAAAATCAGCCGGTATTACGTAAACCGGCTGCAATGCCGGCAATGCTGACCATTAAGGCATGATCGACCGGGGTATTTTCAGCCTGCTGCTGTTCCAGATATAAACGGCGACGTTTCATCAGTTCAGCTTGCAGTAAGTGCAGTGGTAACAAATAGGGTTTACGTACTTTCATCGACTGATCCAGTACACCGTTACTGCTCAGGAGTTTCGATTCGCCTTTTAAGCTCAACAGGGTTTGTACAGCATCCTGCAAACGCTGACGCAGTTCTGTTCCCAGAACTTTAAGATCTTCATCCTGAGTCAAATGCGATTCATAATATAGCGCCACATTGGCATCGGCTTTGGACAGTACCATTTCCAGCATATCAATCAGGGTCTGAAAATACGGCCACTCTGCCAGCATCTCATCCAGTACCGTGCGTTGTCCCTGATCCAGTACCGCATTTAATGCAGCACCGGTACCGAGCCAGGCCGGTAACATCAGGCGAATCTGGGTCCAGGCAAAGACCCAGGGAATCGCTCGCAGTGATTCAATCCCACCACTGACTTTACGTTTCGCCGGCCGTGAACCCAGTGGCAGCATTTGCAGTTCAAGTTCTGGCGTGACGGTACGCAGGTATTTCACAAAATGCGGATTTTCCCGGACGGTCTGGCGATAGACCTGCACCGATAGCTCGGTCATTTGATGCATCAAGTCGCGCCATTCCTGTTTGGGTTCAGGTGGCGGGAGTAAGGTCGCTTCCAGTGTTGCAGCGGTATAAATTTCCAGATTCTGCAGGGCGATTTCTTCCAGACCGAATTTGAAACGGATCATTTCGCCCTGTTCAGTCACCCGGATCGCACCTGAAATCGACCCTGGCGGTTGAGAGAAGAGTGCCTGCTGGGTTGGCGCACCGCCACGGCTAATTGAACCGCCACGACCATGGAACAGGGTCAATTGCACGCCATGTTGCTGGGCGATCGCCGTCAATTCTTCTTGGGCACGATACTGTGCCCAGTTGGCCGACATAAAACCGGCATCCTTGGCAGAATCCGAATAACCAATCATCACTTCATGCTTGCCCTGAATATGCTGTTTGTACCAGTGCATATTGAACAGGGTCGACATGGTTGCGGCTGCACAATCTAGATCTTTCAGGGTTTCAAAGAGAGGGACAACCCGTAGCGCCTGCTTGATGCCGGCTTCTTTCTGTAGCAATAAAACCGCCAGCACATCACTTGGATATTCCGCCATCGAGATGATATAAGCACCCAGAGATTCGCTCGGTTGCTCGGCTAGCGTACGCATGGTGGCAAACACTTCCTGTACATCCGGATGTTCAATCAGGCTGCCTGCTGGCTCATTCAGATGTTTTGGCAGCAACGGACGTTTGCTTTGCAGCTCTTGCAGTAAAAAGTTTTGCCGTGCCTGTTCAGTCCAGGTTTCAAAATTCCCCAGTCCTAAATATTCGGTAATCGCAGAAATCGCCTGACGGTGACGACCCGATTCCTGGCGGATATCCAGTTTTAGCAGTTCGATCCCAAAACTGTTGACCCGGTAAATAAAGTCCAGCAGGCTGCCATTGGCAATTTCGGCCAGATTGCAGTCCATCAGTGAACGGTAGCAGGTCAGGAGCGGTTGTAAAAGTTCATCTTTACTTTTAATCACCAGACTGTCATCGGCATCATTGCCTTTTAATTTTTCTGCCAGCCAGTGACGGGTGGCTTTCAGGCGGGTACGGGTATCACGTAAATATTCACGATAAGGTTCAGGATGGGGCTGGCCCAAGGCTTCAGAAATTTCCGGACTGCATTGCTGAATGGACAGTTCCCAGCGCAGGTTTTCAATATCGCGTACATAGAGATCGGCTGCTTTCCAGCGCGACAGCCACAGTACTTCCTGAGTGACGGTGTGGGTGACATTGGGGTTGCCATCGCGGTCACCACCCATCCATGAGGCAAAACGTACGGGTGCGACATTTAAGGGCAGGTTCTGGCCACATTGCGCTTGCACCATGCCATTTAGTTCACGGATAAATTTCGGTACTGCATTCCATAAGGTTTGCTCAATGGTGGTAAAACCCCATTTGGCTTCATCGATCGGAGTCGGGCGATGCTGACGGATTTCATCGGTTTGCCAGGCGGAGCTGATCAGCTGTTTCAGATCGGCCAGAACTGCCTGACGTTCACGTGGAGTCAGTTTCTGCTGGTCAAATTTGGACAGGGCATTATTGATACCGTCATATTTTTGAATCAGGGTACGGCGGCTGACTTCTGTGGGATGCGCGGTCAGAACCAGTTCAATTTTCAGTTCACAGATTTGCTGATACAGCGTATCGGCAGAAATCTCCTGCTGTTTAAATTTTTCAAATAAAGGCACCAGAGGATTGGGCGATTCTGCAGTGTCATCAAACTCGCTCTGACGGCGACGACGTACCACATGATATTGTTCGGCAATATTGGCAAAGTTTAAAAAGTGGGTAAAGGCGCGGGTCAGCGGCAGGATTTCTGCATCTTCTAGACTCAAAAATAGTTGTTCCAGTTGTTTTTCTGCTTCGACCTGTCCATCGCGAGCGCCTTTGGATAGGGCACGGATCTGCTCGATCTGATTAAACAAATCCTGCCCGGCATGTAATTTTAAGGTTTCCCCAAGCAAATTACCCAGTAAGCGTACGTCTTCGCGTAGTGGTGCATCAATCTGTTGAATCATTTTTTATTCCCTCACATGCATGCTTTGACTATACCGCGACTGCATGACAATCCAAGTCCCTTAGAGACAAAAGTTGCAGAGCATTGGCTGCTTTTTTAGCAAATTTTAGGCCACATATGGTTATCGGTGCTCGATCCTGAGAGAAGGCTTTAGTCAGGCAGAGCATATTTCAGCATAAACAGTTCAATGGCCTCGCTAATGATCTGTTGCTGTTCTGCGCTTGAAGGGGGAGGGCTGAGACCCAGCAGGATTTTCTGATGACGGGTTCCGGTCAGCAGGGACACGATCAGCTCGGTCTGTTTTTCTGGAAGATCGACCTGAATAAAGCTGTACTGTTGGGCCAGAGCAAAGAAATCATTCCAGACTGCATCCAGTTTGCTATGCGAGGCCTCATAAAACTGTTCTGCCAGAGGACTTTGCTGCGAGGCCAGTTCCATCAGTAACAGGTCCAGCTTGATCGCTTCTGGTAAATGAATAATATTTAAAGCGCGCTGACAGGCCTGATAAAACTCCTGCGCAAAGTCACTGCTCGGCTGCAAGAGCTGAGGATGTTCATGCAGAATGGCTTCACAGGTATCCTCAATCGCACAGCTAAACAGGGTCGCCTTGTCCTGAAAATGGTTATACACCGTCAGCTTGGTCACACCTGCCTCACGTGCAATCTGGTTCATGCTGGAGGCATGATAGCCATGCGCTAAAAACAGCGCTTTGGCCACGCTGAGTATGCGCTGACGCTTTTCCAGATCCTTGGGTCGTCCTACAGGTATTTGCACAATTTCTTCCAAAAAAAGTCAACACGGTCATTGCTTTGATGATTCAGTTGTAATTAGTGTACCGGGTGGTATATTAATTAAAAAACAAGCAATTCAATATATCAGCATAGTTTGCCCTAAAAAAGATGATCAGATAAGAGCGAATAAGATGAGCAGGATTTACAGCGTATTGGCTGGCATGGTGGTGCTTTGCAGCGTGACCTTAACCGGGTGCAGCAAAGATACTGCTGCAGCAGAACAGGAAGTTCCCTTTGTCATGGTGGCCACACCCACCACTTCACAGCATGAATTAAAAAGTTATGCCGGTGATGTGCAGGCGCGCCAGCAAACGGCGCTGGCCTTTCGGGTCGCTGGACAGGTGACCCAGCGCTTCGCCGATGTGGGTGACCAGGTCAAAGTCGGGCAAGTCCTGGCAACTCTGGATGTCAAAGATGCCCAGCTGCAGCTGAATGCAGCACGTGCCCAGCTGGAAAGCGCGCAGTCTGCCACTAAGATTGCTCAGGATGAATTACAACGTTTCAAGCAGTTATTGCCATCCAATGCCGTGAGCCGCTCACAATATGACGCGATCGAAAACCAGTACAAGACCGCCCTGTCAAATCTGAAGCAGGCACAATCTAACTATGATACCGCTAAAAACCAGACTGCTTATAACCAGTTGATTGCCACCAAAAACGGCGTAATCACTGCACGTAATATTGAAACAGGACAGGTGGTCGCTGCCGGGCAGGCGGCGTATGAACTGGCGATTGCCGGTGAGCGTGAAGTGGTGATTGGGGTACCGGAACAGGCTATTTCGGAGATCAAGGTTGGACAGGCAGCCACAGTGACATTATGGTCCAAACCTGAAGAAAAATTTGCTGCTTTTGTTCGCGAGATCTCACCGGCAGCGGACCAGTCACGGACCTTCCGGGCTAAAGTTTCCTTACGTGAAGGCAATGGCCAGATCCAGCTGGGACAAAGTGCCCGGGTATTTTTTCAGCACAGCCGCGATAATATGCTCAGTGTGCCGCTATCCAGTGTCTCGGCAACGGATCAGCAGGCTTATGTCATGGTGGTCCAGCCGGATCATACCTTACGTAAAGTCCCGGTCCAGCTCGGTGCCTATGGCCGGGACAGTGTTCCTGTACTCAGTGGCCTCAAGCCGGAAGACTATGTGGTGATTGGCGGCGTACATCTGCTGCGTAACCAGCAAAAAATCAATCCGATTGATCGTGAAAACCGTCGTGTGACTATTCAGGCAGGGAGTTAAGCATGAACTTTAACCTGTCGGAATGGGCTTTAAAAAATAAAGGTCTGGTGCTGTATTTCATGATCCTGCTGGGTCTGATCGGCATCGTCTCTTATTCCAAACTGTCACAAAGTGAAGATCCGCCTTTTACCTTTAAAGTCATGGTGATCCAGACTTACTGGCCAGGTGCCAGTGCCAAAGAAGTATCCCTACAGGTCACTGACCGGATTGAAAAGGAACTGATGACCACGGGACAGTATGACCGCATCATGGCCTATTCGCGTCCGGGTGAATCCATGGTGACTTTTGTTGCCAAGGATTCCCTGGCTTCGAAAGATGTCGCGGATGTCTGGTATAACGTGCGCAAGAAGGTGGGCGATATCCGGCATGGATTGCCACAAGGGGTACAAGGTCCGTTCTTTAATGATGAATTCGGCGATACCTTTGGCAATATTTATGTGCTCAAGGGTAAAGATTTTGACTATGCGACCCTCAAGGAATACGCCGACCGCTTACAGCTGCAACTGCAACGGGTCAAAGATGTTGCCAAAGTTGAGCTGATTGGCTTGCAAGACCAGAAAATCTGGATTGAGATTTCCAATACCAAGGCCATCCAGCTGGGCGTTCCAGTCATGGCGATTCAGCAAGCCCTGCAGCAGCAAAATGCCACCACCCAGTCCGGTTTTTTTGAAACCGGTTCAGACCGGATTCAGGTGCGGGTCAGTGGCGCATTAAACAGTGTTGAAGAATTAAGACAGATGCCGCTGCTGGTCAATGGCAAAACTATTCAGCTGGGCGATGTAGCAGAAGTCTATCGTGGCTTTAGTGATCCGGCACAGCCCCGGATGCGCTTTATGGGCGAAAACGGCATTGGTATTGCTGTATCGATGCGTAAGGGTGGGGACATCATTGCCTTGGGTAAAAATCTGGAACAGGAATTCGCCCGCCTGCAAAAAGCCCTGCCCCTCGGTATGGAGCTGCAAAAAGTTTCCGATCAGCCGGTGGCAGTCAAACGTAGTATTAACGAATTTATGAAAGTGCTGGCAGAAGCGGTGATTATCGTATTGCTGGTCAGTTTTTTCTCGCTCGGTTTCCGGACTGGTCTGGTGGTAGCTTTCTCGATTCCGCTGGTGCTGGCCATGACCTTTGCCGGTATGCAGCTGTTTGATGTCGGACTGCATAAAATTTCCCTGGGGGCCCTGATTCTGGCCCTCGGTCTTTTGGTTGATGATGCCATTATCGCGATTGAAATGATGGCGATTAAGATGGAGCAGGGTTATAGCCGTTTACAGGCGGCCGGGCATGCCTGGCGCACCACGGCTTTTCCAATGCTGACCGGCACCCTGATTACCGCTGCCGGTTTCCTGCCGATTGCCACTGCAGCCTCGAGTACCGGGGAATATACCCGTTCGATTTTCCAGGTGGTGACCATTGCATTACTGGTGTCCTGGATTGCCGCGGTACTGTTTGTCCCATACTTAGGCGATAAACTTCTGCCGGATTTCAACAAAGATTTAATTCAGAAAGCACCGTGGTACCAGCGTCTCTGGGCACGTCTGCGCAAACAGCCAGAACCTCAGCCGATTGTGCATCATGCCGGCGAACATTATGACCCTTATCAAACCCGGTTTTATCAGGGTTTTCGTCGTTGGGTCAATGCCTGTGTGACCTATCGTAAAACTGTCATTGCTGCCACCGTCGGAATTTTTATCCTGTCTATTTTAATGTTTAAGCTGGTGCCGCAGCAGTTTTTCCCGCCTTCGAACCGGGCGGAAATTCTGATAGATCTGAAACTTGAAGAAGGTGCATCACTGAAGGCCACTGAAGCTGCAGTAAAAAAAGTCGAAGCCTTTTTATCGAAACAAGAGGGCATTGATAACTATGTGGCTTATGTCGGGATTGGGTCTCCACGTTTCTATTTACCGCTGGATCAGCAGTTGCCGCAAACCAGTTTTGCCCAGTTTGTGGTGCTGGCATCCTCTTTGGAAGATCGTAACGAAATCCGTCAATCCTTGAGTGACCAGATTCGGCTGTTATTACCGGAAGTCCGTACCCGGGTGTCCCTGCTGGAAAATGGCCCTCCAGTCGGTTATCCATTGCAGTTCCGGGTCTCTGGTGAAGATCTGGGGTTGGTGCGTGAATGGGCGCAGAAAGTTGCAGCCACCGTGGGAGAAAATCCGAATACCACCAATGTGCATCTGGACTGGGGGGAGCCGAGCAAAGTCATCAAATTGCAGATCGATCAGGATCGTGCCCGTCAGTTGGGGGTGAGTAGCAGTGAACTGGCCAATGTGCTGAACAGCTCGATTTTGGGGGCCGGTATTGATCAGTACCGTGAAAAACGTGAACTGATCGAAATCCGTTTACGTGGTGCTCAGGCTGAACGGGTGGAGGTAGCATCTTTAGCCAGTCTGGCTGTTCCGACTGCAACCGGTACATCAGTACCTTTGGCGCAGCTGGCTAAAATTGAATACAGCTTTGAAGAAGGTCTGATCTGGCATCGGAATCGTTTACCGACCATTACCGTGCGTGCCGACATTCGCAGCAAGTTACAGCCCGCTACTGTGGTTAATGAACTCAAAGAGCCACTAGAAAAAATCCGGGCAGAGCTGCCGAATGGCTATCTGCTGCAAGTGGGCGGTACAGTTGAAGAATCGGCTCGCGGGCAGAACTCGGTTAATGCCGGCATGCCTTTATTTCTCGCAGTGGTCATGACCCTGCTGATGATTCAGCTCAAAAGCATCTCACGTGCCTTTATTGTGTTCCTGACCGCACCTTTGGGCATTATCGGAGTGGTGTTATTCCTGTTAATTTTCAATAAACCTTTCGGTTTTGTTGCGATGCTCGGGACGATTGCATTATCCGGAATGATCATGCGCAATTCGCTGATTTTGATCGATCAGATTGAGCAGGATATTCAGGCCGGAGAGTCGCAGTGGGATGCCACCATCAATGCCACAGTACGTCGTTGTCGTCCGATTGTATTAACCGCACTGGCTGCTGTACTGGCTATGATTCCTTTGTCGCGGAGTATTTTTTTCGGGCCGATGGCGGTGGCGATTATGGGGGGCTTGATTGTGGCAACCCTGTTGACCCTGTTTTTCCTGCCTGCACTATATGCACAGTGGTTTAAAGTGAAAAAAGTTTAAATTCTGTTTAAAATTGTCATAATTTCAGGTGCGAAATTTTGAAATTTTCAATATAGTAGCACCTGAGATTTTTATAATTCAAAAAATAAAAAATTGCTGTTTTGGCCTTACTGCCAGGGCAGTAATGAGGTTGAACCAGACATGACTCCAGTGACATTAACCAAGATGCGACGTTCCGTAGCCGTGGCCTATGTCTTCATGTTTTTGGCCTTATTTACCGTATTTAGCGGGGTATTTGCTTACTGGTTCGCACGTAAAGTCACCCAGGTTGATTATGCTGAAGTCTGGTTACAGGCACAGGCACTGTGGATCATGCGTAATATCGTGATTTATACCATTTTGGCGCTCTTCGCTGCATTGTGGTTTATTCCCCTGTTTTTCTTTGCCTGGGACAGCCACTTATGGGTCAAAGCCTGTGTGGTGACCGGGGTGATTTTCAGCTTTATTGCTTTTATTTTCCTGATCAATGCCTGGTTTAAAGGCATCCATAAATTCTCTCAAAACAAAGCTGTGTTCTAAAGCGTATAATTTTTTTCATATTTCCCCTTGTAAAACTCGGTTTGACCCCAATTTCAGACCTCAGTTGAATATTAAACAAAATTCCGTGAGGAGCATCGCCAGACATGGCTAAACGTGATTATTATGAGGTTTTGGGCGTCGCTAAAACCGCTAGTGATGATGAAATCAAAAAAGCCTACCGTAAGTTGGCGATGAAATATCATCCAGACCGTAACCCGGACAATGCTGAAGCTGAAGAGAAATTCAAAGAAGCAGCAGAAGCTTATGAAGTGCTCTCTGATGGTGAAAAGCGCAGCATGTACGACCGTATGGGCCATCAGGCCTTTGAAGGTGGTATGGGCGGCGGTGGCGGCTTCGGCGGTGGTTTCAGCGCAGAAGACATTTTCAGCCAGTTCGGTGATATTTTCGGTGGTGCTTTTGGTGGCGGTGGTGGTCGTGGCCAGCAACGCGCACGCCGTGGTTCTGACTTACGCTATGTGATGGAACTGACCCTTGAAGAAGCAGTCAAAGGCGTCAAGAAAACCATTACTTTTACTGCACCGGCACCGTGTGATGCCTGTGATGGTAAGGGTTCAAAAAATCCAAACGATGTGGAAACCTGCCGTACCTGTCATGGTGCCGGTCAAGTGCGCATGCAGCAAGGTTTCTTCTCGGTACAGCAAACCTGTAGCACCTGTCGTGGTCAGGGCAAGATCATCAAGAACCCATGTAATAAATGTCATGGTTCGGGTGTGTCGGATCGTCAGCAAACTCTGGAAGTCACTATTCCTGCGGGTGTGGACAATGGCGACCGCGTACGCTTGACTGGTAAGGGTGAAGCAATCCGTGATGGTCAGTCAGGTGACTTGTACGTAGAAGTGGTGGTGCGTGAGCATGAAATCTTCCAGCGTGATGGCGCTGATCTGTATATGGATGTACCGGTATCGATTGCTGATGCAGCCTTAGGTAAGGAAGTTCAGATTCCTACGCTGGATGGCCGTGTGAGCCTGAAAATTCCTGAAGGTACGCAAACAGGTAAACTGTTCCGTTTACGTGGTAAGGGTGTTAAACCGGTACGTACCAGCATGCAAGGTGACTTGCTGTGCCGTATTGTGGTAGAAACTCCAGTCAACTTAAGTGCACGTCAACGTGAACTGTTAAAAGAACTGCAAGAAACCATGGATGGTGAAGATAGCAAATCATCACCAAAGAAAAAATCATTCTTTGATCGTTTGTTTGATTAATTGAGTGAAAGTAAAAAAGGACGCTGAGGCGTCCTTTTTTATTATGTAGATAAGATACTCTAGATTAGAAGATGCTATTTATTGTTTGATAAGTCTCGCTTAAACATAAAAACCGCCTAAAAAGCGGTTTCTATTTTTATATTTGACTATCTAAATAGAAAGTATGAGTCCAAATTTGGAGGGTGATAGATATTTTGTAAGTGAGAAAAAAGCATCATTCCCGAAATTAAAAAGGCCAATATTGTTATTACAGAGCTATATAATCGCATTCATTACTTATCAAATTTACCAGTACAGCAGATTACTCTTATTTTGTTATCATGACAATGAAAGCTTAATCTTATTGAAATAATTATAAATTTTTAAAATTTTATTTTTTAATAAATAAAATAAATATATATATAAGAAAACTTGATTAATTAAATTTTTCGTGTATAGTTAACTTAACTAGAAAAAAGTCTTGTTTCGGTAAATCTTCTTTAAGTATCGTAGTTTTAGTCATAATCCTTCGTTTTTTTTCAGATTTTAAGTCTCATTCTTTATTATTTCAAAGTTATAATCAGTCTATAAAATGACTAAAAAATTATTAAAAATTATTAGGATATATTATGTCAAACTCAAATGTTGTTAAAGGTACTGTAAAGTGGTTCAACGAAACTAAAGGTTTTGGTTTTATTCAACAAGAATCAGGTCCAGATGTTTTTGCTCATTTCAGCGAAATTGCGAGTTCAGGTTTTAAAACCTTGCTTGAAGGCCAGCTGGTTGAATTCAGTGTAGCTCAAGGTCAAAAAGGACCGAATGCTGTAAATATTGTTGCTATCTAAGCAAGAATAAACAGTAAAAAAAAGCACTTAATAAGTGCTTTTTTTATCGTTCAAAATTTAATTTTAAGTTATTTTCCAAATTGGAAAAATCTTTAGAAAAACAGGATTTAAGTTGTTAAAAATAAATGATTTAATTGCAAAATCTAAAAATGGTACTGAAATTATTGTTTCGTTAATTCCTCTCAATAAAATGCAAAATACACGTCAGGGTTTAAAAAGAATTGAAGTGGGTAAAAGAGTTCTTCTTTCATCTGGAGTTGAGGTGGATTTAAACTTAGATGGCCGTACATTCTATACTTCTCTAAATCAATTATTTAAGCTAAATCATAAAGTTATTTAAAGATAAAATTCAGAAATATCAATTTTTAGTGGATATTTTGCCACTTTAACTATTATTAAAAGGTATAGATATGCTTAAACAAAGTATCAGTGTGAAGGATCAGTTTGGGGCTCAACACGCTATTCAAGCAACAGTCGATCATCATTTTTCTAAAACACAATCTCATTCCAATATAAAACATATCACTGTAGATGGTGAAGATATTCGTCCCAGTTTTGAAATGTGCTTTCAAAGTACATTAAGTGGAAAAATTTTCAAAATTGTATAGATCATTCCTAAGTGACTTAGGTTCATCACTTCAGTGAGAGATAAGCTGAGCTGAATTGAAAGGATCCTAATCTGCCCCCGAAGCTTGAATGTTCTTCATCTGATTTGAAAGCTGCTTTTTGAAGACGGTTACGTTCATGCGTGCTATTGATCCATATCCGACGACCTGGATGAGATCTAGCCCATAATTCCAAAGACCGGATTGAAACTCTTATCAATATCAGTGATTTCGATCTTTGAGTATTTTCATTGATTTTTATGCAATGCATCTTAGTGTTATTCCGCAGTTTTGCTATAGTAAGAGCAATTTTGGATCAACATCAGGACTATGTTATGTCAGCTACACCACGCATTGGGATCTTGGGTGCAGGCGGTCGTATGGGGCGTATCCTTATTCAGGCTGTGCATGAAGCAGGTTATCAATTGGCGGCTGCGGTAGAACGCCCTGAAAGTACATTATTAGGTACAGATGCTGGCGAACTTGCCGGAATTGGTGCAACAGGTGTTAAGGTCGTGGGTAGCCTTACCGATGTAGTCAAAGACTGTGATGTCGTGATTGATTTCACTGCGCCAGCAGCGACCGTCAATCATCTGAAAATTTGCCGTGAAGCTGGTGTCGCCATCGTGATTGGTACCACAGGTATGAATGACGAGCAAAAAGCCTATCTCGATCAATCTGCGACAGAAACTCCTGTAGTTTATGCAGCAAACTATTCAGTGGGTGTGAACGTCTCGATCAAACTGCTTGAACTGGCCTCTAAAGTTTTTGGCGATACGGTTGATATCGAAGTGATTGAAGCACATCACCGTCACAAAGTAGATGCGCCATCGGGTACAGCTTTGATGTGGGGTGAGGCGATTGCGGAAACTTTGGGCCGTGACCTGAAAGAAGATGCAGTGTATTGTCGCGAAGGTCATACCGGGCCGCGTGAGCGTAAGAGCATTGGCTTCCAGACTATTCGTGGTGGCGATATTGTCGGTGAACATACTGCAATGTTTATTGCCGATGGGGAACGTGTAGAAATTACTCATAAAGCCACCAATCGCATGAACTTTGCTTCTGGTGCGGTACGTGCTGCGGCTTGGGTCGTAGGCCGTGAAGCGCGTAAATATGATATGAAGGACGTGCTTGGTTTTAACGATATTCAGGTTTAAAACCGAGTCAAAATCATTTATAAAAAAATCTAAAACTAAAATAAGACGAATAAAAAATGCAAAAAATGATTTTCCTGCTCTGTGCAGTGGCGCTTGGCGCCATTGCGCAGGCAAAGCCTGTCGGGACGCCTAAACTCAGTATTCATAAAAATAATATCAAGGTCTGGACCTACCAGAATGAGCAAAACTCGGTCTTTCTCTATAAAGCTGAAACCACCTATACCGCGCCCATTGAAAATGCCGTGTCCCTGATTCTGAATGTTGAACATGCAGTGCAGTGGGTTCCCTATATGGGTAGCATCAAGGTCCTGTCCCGCGATGATAAAAAAGGCGACTTTATCCTGTATATGGTGCTGGATTTTCCATTTCCCTTAAAAGACCGTGACCTGATTGTGCAGGGCAAGATGATCAAGGAAGCCAATGGTCAGATCACCATCAAGAATAAAGCCATCCAAAGTGGCTATCCTTTAAATCCGGATTATGTGCGTTTAACCGATTATCAGGGCGACTGGACTTTTCAGAAACTGGCCAATAACAAGGTTAAGGTCTCTACTTATGGTTATGCCAATCCGGAGGGTTCCATTCCTTTGACCTTCGTAAATATGTTTGTGCAACAGCAGCCTTATAAGATGCTGCAGAAGATGAAGACCGAACTGGCCAAGCCTGCCAGTATTGCGG
Source organism: Acinetobacter lwoffii (assembly GCF_024129685.1). Lineage (GTDB taxonomy): Bacteria > Pseudomonadota > Gammaproteobacteria > Pseudomonadales > Moraxellaceae > Acinetobacter > Acinetobacter lwoffii_X. The sequence continues at coordinate 27,521 of NZ_JAMXXL010000030.1, forward strand.
TCTTGCCTGAAGCCCTGCATTGAAAAAGACCCAATTGCTGGGTCTTTCTAGCAGATGAGAAAAAAGACTGAATTTAAGCTGCAAAATCTGCTTTAAGTACAATCCGGTAACGGGCTTTGCCAGAATGCAGATGTTCAATAGCCTGATTCAGCTGTGACATCGGGAACACTTCAATTTGCGGAGCAATATTTTTACGTACAGCAAATTGGAGTAACTGACGTAATGCCGCCGGCGAACCTGTCGGTGAACCGGTGACTGACTTGGCTCCGCCAATCAGCATGCCAGCCGGAATCTGCATCGGCTCTAATGGTAGACCCAACATATGTACAGTGCCGTTCGGCGCTAAAGTTGCCAGATAAGCCTGCCAGTTCAAGGTGACATTGACAGTACTCAGCAGTAAATCAAACTTGCCACGCTGGGCTTTTAATGCAGCGACATCACGACTGTTCACCACATGGTCAGCGCCCATAGCTTTCAGCTCATCAGTTTTATCCAGATTTGAAGTGAAAGCGGTAATTTCACAGCCCCAAGCTTTCAGCAGCTTGATGGCCATATGCCCTAAACCGCCAATGCCAATTACGCCAACATGATGAATAGCCTGAATCTGATGTTTTAGGATTGGATCGAATACGGTAATTCCGCCACAGAGCAGGGGACCTGCACTTTCAGGATCTAGATCTTCAGGTAAGGGAATGACCCATTGCCAGCCGGCGCGCACTTTGTCGGCAAAACCACCGGCATGTCCGACAATGGTAGCCACCTGACCACCAGTACACAGCACCTGCTGGCCTGAAATGCAGGGATCGCAATATTGGCAGCTTTCCGCTGTCCAGCCGATTCCCACTCGTTGACCAACTTTCAGGCCTTTGGCTTCTGCACCCAGATGGGTAATGGTACCGATAATCTCATGTCCTGCTACGACCGGATACACTGAAGAACCCCATTCATTATTGATCACTGAAATATCGGAATGACAGAGACCGCAGTATTCTACTTTCACTTCGACCTGATGCGGCTGCAGTTCTCCGGCATCAAACTGATAAGGCTCAAGTTCCGCACCTGCGGACATGGCTGCATAAGCTTGAATAATATTATTCGACATGATTTTCAGCTCTTATTTAAGTGCGAGAATATTGTTTTAAAATCACAATGATTTTCATGGTCATCGACCATACCAACGGCCTGCATAAAGGCATAGCAAATGGTGGGTCCGACAAATTTAAAACCGGCCTGTTTAAGGGCTTTAGACATCTTCTGGCTCTCAATGGTTTGAGCGGGTGCTTGCCGATAATCCACAACATCATTATTCAATCGCGGTTGCTGGGCAAAAGACCAGAGCCATTCCACCAGATTAATCCCTTGCTGTCGCAGCTTTAGCCATGCTTGGGCATTTTCCCGAATGGCATTCAGCTTGCCGCGATGCCGTATCAGGCTAGCATCTTCAAGTTTCAGTTGGAGTTGTTGATCTGTAAGTGAGGCGATAGACTCAATCGAATATTGAAAAAAATGTTCACGATAAGCTTCACGTTTTCTGAGAACGGTAATCCAGGCCAGACCGGCCTGTTGTCCTTCCAGACAAAGCATTTCAAACAGGCGATTTTCATCCAGTAGCGCCTGTCCCCATTCCTGGTCATGGTAGGTGATATACAGCGGATCATCGGAGCACCAGCCACAGCGTTGCACAGTCATGTGATGCTCCTTGTTTTTATGGTTTTATAGGGTGTGTTGACACTTTTAGCTTAAAGAAATAGCGAAGTAGTAAAATCAAATCGCCAAACACAATTTTACTATTCGCTATGCCTCGTACCATGCTGACAGATCAACACTGGCAAAAGTTGAAAGTTATTCTGCGTAATTTATCCATTCACCA
>NZ_JAMXXL010000031.1:0-28636 GCF_024129685.1 Acinetobacter lwoffii
TTACTTAATGTCAATAAATGTATATATATTCTTGCAAATTCTTATGAGTGAGAAAAAACTCGTTATTTAAATATGTAAATTTAGAGTATACGCTAAAGTTACAATCTGAAAGTTCATGAAATTATGTATCATTTAAATGATTTTTAATCATAAGTAACATGTAACTTTAGTGTTAAAGATTTATAATTTACGAAATTGTTCATTTTTATCCAATTGGGGCGTGAAAAAGTGAAAGGCCAAAAAGTAGGGTATGTCCGGGTAAGTTCTGTCGAGCAAAACACTGGACGTCAACTTGAAGGAATTGAGGTCGATCGGATTTTTGTTGACCGTGCTTCAGGTAAAAATACTGACCGACCTAAATTTCAGGAAATGTTGAACTATGTCCGGGAAGGGGACAGGGTGATTGTACATTCAATGGATCGTTTTGCGCGAAGCCTAAAAGATTTGGTCACTGAAGTAGATAAACTGGTCAAACGAGGGATCGCCATCCAGTTTGTAAAAGAAAATATTACTTTTACAGCCGAATCCACCCCGATGGATAATTTGATGCTTCAAATGATGGGTGCTTTTGCACAGTTCGAACGTGAGATCATTTTAGAGCGGCAAAAGGAAGGAATAAAACTCGCCTCTGCTCAGGGGAAGTACAAAGGTCGGGTGCATAAACTAAAGCCTGACCAAGCTGAAGCTTTACGACAAGCATGGAAGGAGGGGAAGTATCCATCGAAAATGGCATTAGGGAAAGCTTTTGGGATTAGTCGTCAGGCGGTATACCGATATTTACAAGTTAGTGAATAGCTTATTGGGATTAGCAACTAAATTTAGTTTAACTTATAAAAATCATGAAACACTGTTCGAATTTTAAGCGTGGAACATGAATAATCAATAAAAAGCCGCTCTGGTGCCCTATATTCCAGAACGGCTTGCTTTAATATAATGATATTTAAAGAGAAATATCAAGCATTACGTATAAGGTGTATTATGTTAATTTTAGATATTCTTAGTTTATAAATACCTTATTTTTATCAAGCCATATCTATCATCAATTAATTCCATGTTATTAGGATCAAATTTTAAAGCAAGTTCATATGCTTTATCTTCTGCATACCAATTTATCGTTTTCTGTTCCTTAAGAGACATAACATAAGCGTAGTACTTAATTTTTAAGTACTGTACTTTTAGCTCTTTAAAGCGTAAATATAATGTTCTTGCTGATAAGGTATCACCTTTCTGCTGAAATAGACCTGATACGATCTCACTTATAGTTGTTTTATCCGGATGATGTTCTTCAGAATATATTGCTATGTTTTCTCCATTCGTTGAGTTTTTTAAGCAAAGAATAAGAAAAGCACCAAAAATACTTAACCATCTAGCAGGCTTACCAACAAAAAATCTTTCTCGCTTCATTCTTTCAGAGGATTTTAAAATAAATTTAAGTAAATCATCTTTATTATTTATATAATCTATTAAGAACATTGACGCAGATGTTGTTCCATCAGATGTATCTATAATATCATCAATCAATTTCAGACATTCCTCTTTAAATTTCTTCCTATCTTCAATACTCATATTTTCATCAGGTTCTATTATTGTAATTTCTTTTCTATTACCATTTCTTTTAATCCTACATAAAATTTTGATACTCTCATATTCAATTATTAGAAGAAATCTGATAAAAAGTTCTTCACCATATTCATATGGCATTTTTGAATTAACATTTTTTTTTGTAAAAAAATTAAGATCAATATATTTTTTATATATTTTATAAGATGCCATATTGAATTCATAAAAATATGAATTTATTAAAAGATTGCTTGCATAAAAATTATCATCAATATTTTTTTCAATATAATCTAAAACTTCATTTAGATAGATTTCAAAAATTTCAGTATTTAATTTTTGAAATTCTATATAGTTTAGAATAATTCCCAGTGAAAAATCTTTATAAAAATCCAAAACACCTTCATATTTTTCTTTATTTATATTATTATATTTTTCCTTTTCAATATAGTTGCACATTTCATAAAAATCAGGTGATTTTTTTCTTACTAGAATTACCTCTAAAGCAAAAAGTAGATAGTGTTTATATAAGGTATAGTCATGTGAGCTAACTTCATTTTTTTTTATAACGCTATCAATTTTAGAAATTATTTTATTTATATTTTCACATAATTCATTGTTTTTAATCATTAAAAATGAAACTTCATGGAAGTGCATAAAGTCTAGAAGATCTGATGCCGCATGCTGTTCTTTAGTAATTCTTGCCATTTTAGTTTCATAAAAAGTAATCTTATTATTGACAATTATATACACTAAATTTCTTTTGTAAAATCTAGTCATCAAAACATTTTTTTATTAACTGGATTATTATGAATATCACTAAACATTGTCATAAGAGAATGTCTCAAAGAGCAATATCTAAGAATTTAATTGATTTCACTATTAATTATGGAGAGATTAAAGGGGATAAGATAGTAACTAACAAGAAGATATTGAAATCAAATATAATTGAAATCGATATTAAAATAAAATCATTAAAAAAGATGATAAACAAATTCAAACATTTATTAGTTTCAAAATTAATAAAAAAAGCTTTGATTAGTCTTCAAGAGACAAGAAAAGTTGCCTTAAAAGTTTTAGATAAAGGTGGAATAACTATTGTTTTAGATGGAGATTCATTAATCACAACATACAATACAAACAGTTTTAAACGTTTTTAATTCAAATAAAAGAGAGTTCTTTATGAAAAGCTTACATCCAGGATCTCACCTCAGTGTCTCAAAAGGCCTATATGATCATCACGGTATTTACATTGGTAATAATCAGGTCATTCACTATTTTGGTTTTTCAGAAGCCTTTAAGAAAGGTGCTATAGAGCAAACAACTCTAGAAAATTTTTTAGGTGGAAGTGACCAATTTACTATTGTGCATTACCCTAGTAGCACAGCTATATATACGAATGAAGAAATTGTTAATCGTGCATATAGATGCTTAGGCGAAGATAACTACAATCTTCTTTTCAATAACTGTGAACATTTTGCATGTTGGTGTGTTACTGGGGAAAAACGTAGCGAACAAGTTAGAGCTGTCATGCGTCATACCTCTACTGCCGTATTGTCTTATTACGCTATTCAAAGATACGGTCTACTTGCTACGACTTCAGTTCCTATAGCAACTACTACCATGACATCCCCTGGGGCATCTACTCTAACTAATGCAGCTTTAGGAGGCACAATTGGAGCTACTACCGCAGCTGCTGTTACAACGACATTAGGAACAAGTGCTGTAACAAGTACAGCTCTAGGAATAGCAATTGGAGTTAGTTCTGTCGCAGCAGCACCTGCAATTATTACAGCAGGGGTAGCGACTGCTGTTATTGGTGGATTAGTTTCTATATTTAGGGACTAAATAATTCATAACTAGCGGTTTTATGCCGCTAGTTATTAGATAATAAAGATCAAATTTTAAAGTTAGATTTACAGTAACCAATTGGATAATATTATGAGCTATGACTATAAAATAACTGAATGTTCTCTCTGCAAAAAAATATTAGAATGCGTAAGCGTATGGTCCAATATCACACCTTGGCTTTGTGAAGATTGTTGCTCAATTGAAGGAGAGTATTGGTCTAGAGAGCAAGAAGATGAAGAAAATGAAAGGTAATCCATTTATATAACTCATGTTCTTAAGATTTTTTTTAACATAATGGTTGTTATACTAAGTAAAAAAACCTAGGCACTGATCTAGGTCTTAAATTTTAAAAAATACATAAAAATTAAGTATATAGTCTCAATTTTTTAACTTCGCATAACGCCCATTATGTTAAATAAAAGTTTATTGCGATAAGAAATGTCGTTTTTTATAAGATTTTTTCTAGTTATTAATATATGATTTTTACAAAAATTAACTTGTGAAAAATCTGAAATGATTAAACAAACAGAATATGAGAAGAATGCATTAAAGGAGATTTATATATGGAAAACGCCGAAAGAAAAAAATTTTTTACAAAAGAGTGTTTCTTTAATAACTACGCCTATAAACAAAGCTGCTGAAGTTATTATAGATAGTCCATATTTAGGTGAGGTTATTACAAAATCTATATCTGGCTTAACTACAATATGTAATGAATCTGCTCAAACATCTATTAGGCCGCAAGCAATTTTTGATGATATATCGAGTAGATCACAATTTCCTGTTAGAAAATTAGATGATGTACAAAAAGTTGATCTTGTTATCTTAGATAAGTCTAGTTCAGGATTACGCACAAAGTATATAGCTATTGCCACTACTGAAGGAGCAGGAACTGGTGCTGTAGGATTGCCTGGAATAATAGTTGATATACCTAGTTTAATTCTTATTAATTTCAGAGCTATTGGGGAATATGCAACATATTATGGTTTTGATATTGAATTACCAGAAGAAAAAATTTTTATTTTAAATATTCTCAGTTTAGCCTCTGCTCCAACAGATCAGGCTAAACATGTAGCTATGGCTCAATTAGCTAAAATTGCTACACAAGTTGCAAAAAAGAAATCGTGGGAAGAATTAGAAAAGCTTGTTTTGGTAAATATGATAAAGAAAATGGCTGAAGCATTAGGCATACGTTTAACAAAAGCTAAATTGGCTCAAGCTGTTCCTGTATTTGGAGCATTTATTGGAGCTGGATTTAATGCCTATTACACAGAAAAAGTTTGTGATGCAGCTTACTTTCTCTATAAAGAAAGATTTTTAGCAAGAAAATATAATCTAGAAATTCAGTAAGATTATATATTTTTTCTAAAATTAACATAATGGCGGTTATACGAAGTACACTTGTATATTAATTTAAAAATCAATAACTTAAAAATCTCACTATGATCACAAAATGCACAAAAAATTGCTTCTGTAATAAGTTGGTGAGTTTTTAGGCAAATCTGTAACATTTTGCCAAGAAAATTGATTAATAAATGATCATTTTTGGGATCAATGTCTATTTCATGCGGATCTAGGTTGCGAAACTATCCCCAATTGCTGTGGATAAAATTTAGGCTATTTTGTACGCCTGGGCTTACGTAAATTCTGGTTTTTTGCGGCTGTCCAGGATAGGTGGAATTTTCCTATGATGAACTCATCGGGAACAGGAAGTTCCATACAAGAATAACAAGAGATAAGCACAAGGACTGTAAGGTACGACAGGAGTTATACCGAGCGAACCAATACGAAAAACCCCGGCAGGATGCCGGGGTTTTTTATTATTTATAAATCAGAATTTTGCTATTAAGTTTTTTAAAAAGAAATTTAAAGCAGTGTAGTAATCTTTGTGCTCCTTTAAAGTAGCATCATCTAGACAACTAAGACTATTTTCTAAATTAGAAACTTCATCTTGAAATTTTTTTTCAGTTTCATTTGCAGCACTTTCGAAAGCCTTAGAGGTATCATTCCAATACACACTTATACCTTTTATTAATTTATTTTCAAAATCCTCTTTTTCAAATAAATCAACAAGCTTTTTAGCAATTTTTTTCTGCCAACTAGAACCTGTTAACCATGCGAAGATTCCCCCTATTACTACAGCGATTCCAATACCAATTGTAATTGGACCACCTAAAACTGCAACGATACTAGCAGCTGCGGCAGTTCCGCCTACACTAATACCTATACTAGATAAAAAGCTTACTACTGTTGGAACAAGCAAATAGGCTCCTAAGTTGCTGCCAGCTGCAACAATACTGGCCCATGTGGCTAATGCTCCAAACGTTGTTAAGCTTGCTACAGCTCCCATAAAAATACTTTTAGAGTCAAAATCTAATTTTATATCCTTATTAAAACTTTGTTTTTTATCATATTCTTTTAATAAATCATCAATTTGCTCTGATAATTCTACAGATTTCTCTTTAACTTTTTTATTAATAGAGAATTGTATGGAGTCAGATAAATAGCTTGCAGCTAACTGCTGAGCCTCTTTTTTATCCTCATATCTGGATTTAATCATGCTTTCAATATAATCAACAGTTAAATACTTTTTTGTGACAACTTTGACCTCTGAAATACATTCGTTTTTGTATATTTCGATATCTTTTAATATCTTCTCTTTGTATTTTTTCCTATTTATTGAATCAACTTTTTCATCTTCTTTCATGGACTCCAATTGAATTTTCATCTGTTCACGTTGATTAAGAATATTATCCAGATTTTCAGTTAAATTTTTATATTTATGAGAAAGGGCTTCAAGACTTTCTTGAAAGGAAGTATTAAATTTTTCTGAGACTAAAGAAGGTAAGCGATCTTGTAATAAATTGACTAAATTCTTTTCAAATTCTGTACGTAAATACTTCTTATCGGCTGAAAAAGTAAAGAAACGACTGCGGAAATACTCCTCTGTAACTTCTTCTTCAGCCCCTCTGTCTTCAAATTTATACTCAAGATGTTTAAATGCTCTTTTAGCAGCTTTATTTAATAAATCAAAAATATCATTTTGATTTTCAATAATATCTGATCGTGTCGCTATAATAAATAAGTTATCTAAAGATCCAATTTTTTCACTTTCATAGGACGGCAGTACATTTATTAAGCTACCAATATAATCTAAGTCATTTTTACCTAAAAAGCCTTGAGCTGTAGAAAGGTACAAAACAATATCTACAAAAGTTGTTGCCAATTCGGTTCTTTTAGAATCATTTTCATCATTTTCATAACCTGGCATATCCACTAAATCACATGCTAGGAGAATTGGAGCATCGATATAAAGCACTGCATAATGGCTATCTAAGTCTTCATCATCTTGGTGTGTAACATAGCTCTCTAATGAAGCTAAGTTTCCTGCTTTAACACGATGTCTTTTACAATGTTCTTCATCGTTAATCTTATGAATATTAAAATCTTTATCCATCATCCATACATCTTCTATTTGCCAAGATGGTTTATCCGATATATGACGTAAGATGCATGCCACACTAGTCGTGGGTTGATATCTCGTTGGTAAACAACTATCTCCTAGTAAAACATTACATAATCTAGATTTTCCCATATCAAAGTGGCCAAAAACACCTAAACGAGGTTTTCTAGAAATTTGATCAAGATTAGAAATAAGATTATCAATATTCAGCGTCTCAATAACTCCAGAACTAGATTCTGTAATTACTGGGGCATAGTTTAACTGCTCATATATAGTCTTTTTTTTATTTTGGATATCTAAGTAAGGATGTCCAACTGTAATTGGTTCTAATTTACCTTCTAAAAATCCACATATTTCAGCCCACTTTTTTAAAATTTTCATTGGAACATCTTCAGGATCTTCTTCATATCTTGAAATTTGACTTTGTGAAACATCTAAAGCTTTAGCCATTTCAGCTTGTGAAATTTCAGCCAAAGTTCTCATTTCTTTCAAATTTACTAAATTATCAATATTCATAATTCAAGTCTTATTTATTAAAAAAATAAGAATACCCAAAAAAAATACAATACTCAATATTTTAGGGTAAAAATTATTTATTATGCATGTATTGCATATTTTTTTTAATTTACTTATTCTAGCTCTAGATAAAAACGAGGGTTAACTATGAAATATACATATCATTCAATTAATCGCATGAATACTCGTGGAATTTCAAAAGAAATGATCGAATTCACTTTGAATTATGGAAGTATAGATGGCGATGCTTATGTCACTAATAGAAAACTTTTAAACAAAGTAATTCAGCATCTAACTAAACAGCTAGCCTTAGCTAAAAAGTTAATCGATAAGGGTGGGGTAGTTGTGGTGACAGATAATAGTTCTGTAATCACAACTTATGACTATGAAAGCTATAAAGCTTATTAAGAACGAGGAAATTACATGGCTTATAGAACTGATTTCGATCTTGAATTTTTAGGGCATCTTAAATCAACTGATTTAGATGATCTAGTATATTGTCTAACCCATGATAAAGATGGAGAAACTAGACTTACTGAAGAACTAACTTATTCAGATGCGTATAAGTTACATTTTCCGAATCATAGTAAATACTGGGAATTAATAGCCGCAGAACTTCAATGTTTTGGCGCAAATAGTTTCGCAACAATGTTTCGGGGAGGAAAAGGTGTTTTCTATCGTGAAGTGTTAATGGATGTCTGCGATAAACTAAAGGTAAATTACAACAAAGATGCAAAAACAGAAGTTATCGAAAACAATTTATTATTAAAAATTCTCCATGATGCTCTAGAAAAAATGTCACAAGAGGAATTAAAAGAACTAGCAAAAGAGCTTGATATTAATGATCTAAATTACTCTGCTGAAGCATTACTGGGAGTTTTTCAAGCTATTTTTCGTGCAGGAGGGTTCAAATCCTATCAATTAACATTAATCATTGCTAATGCTATCAGTCGAGCATTATTTGGTAAGGGATTAACTTTGGCTGCCAATGCTACCTTAGCCAGAACTATGTCACTCTTAACAGGTCCGGTAGGTTGGGTTATTACTGGAGCTTGGACTTTAATTGATATAGCTGGACCTGCTTTTCGAGTAACTCTACCTGCTGTAATACAAATAGCAGTATTACGAAAAAAACATTCACAAGACAATTCTATTTAATTTTTAAGATTGAAATATACGTTACGAGAGGCCTTACTAATGGGCCTTTTGATCACTTACTTAACATAAAATCTCTTATGTGCAGTCATACACCACAAGTTAGAACTCACGCTAGTAACCAAATTTTCCGACTATTATTTTTTTGTTCAAAAACTCAATTCAATATAATTTTTTAATTATTAAAATCAATAACTTAATTTTAAATATTAAAATTCTAGATAGTTTTTTTGGTGTAAGTTTTTGTTTAATGCCCCATAAATAAAATCCCCATAATGATTTTTTTATTTTAAAATCAATATTTTATAAAAAATAAAAAATAAATCCAATAGTTGGAAAATTTGTGTTTTTAATAGAAAAACTTTAATTTTTTTTAAATATTGAGACTTATAGGTGTAGAGATACACCCCTTTAGTTACAGTTGAGAGTGGTGCCAGTCCAAATCTAACTAAAAGGTGTCTATAAAATCAGTAAGTATTCAGTCTTGCAAAGTATTCACTTAATTTTTGTTATACAAAGCTTTTGAGTAAAGGATGAACCCACATCAATGTAATAGCAATTATCTAACTGGGTCATTTCCTTGACGATCGTGTGTCCCAAATAGATAGCATCTATGTTCTCTACAACATCATAATTATCTGAATAGTTCTTTATTCTTCCACGCCCCCATAGTGCATTTGTGTAAGCTGATACCATGCCTGAAATCCTGTAATCACCTTGCATGATATCTGCTTTAAAAGCGCCCCATTCATGAATATCAATATCTGCATGAACCACTCCTATTCGTTTATCTAGAAGATCAAGCTCGATAACGATTGGTAAATCTTCAAAGCTTTTGATAATTTTATGCTGCTGATGTGATGACAACTGATAGAACCACTCACCACCATTTCTTTCATGTAAATGTCTAAGCTTTGAATCAAATAGACTTTTAATGCACATTTCTTCGTGATTGCCACGAACGGTTCGAAACCATGGTTTTTTAATTAATGAAAAACATTCTAAATTTTCTTTGCCTTTATCAACTAGGTCACCCGTGCATATCAACAAATCTTTATCAAAGTCAAAATCGATAGCGTTGAGATGGCTCATCAACAAGTGATAAGAACCATGCAAGTCGCCTACTACGAAGATCGATTTGAAAGATGATCCATCTATAATCTGGATATGATTTGTCATGAGGGAGCATCATCCTACTGATTAATAGCATTATGCATGAATAATATTTTCACTAACCACAGACCTTCAACCTACCTTAATCGCAAAAATAGTTCCGGACGAATTTTTACTTTTGGTTAGCCCATTCATACATGATCTTAATACTTATAAGTCCTGTATCGAAAATGTGTGTCACCAATCTGATTTTGGTTTTGCCAGTTGCAGTACAGGTGGCTTGTTATTACCTGATGCTCTTTTGCGAACTTTGCCTTTTAGCTTAAGTAACTGTATAGGTGAAAATGACTCTGCAGGTATTAAGACATTGAAATTATTAATCATGTTTAATGCAGATAGAATTGCAATTAAATCCGAAAGTTTCACATTACCTTTCTCAGCATTTAAAACCGTTCTCCGACTGACCCACGCTTTACTAGCAACTTCAGCTTGTGTCATATCTCGATTTAATCGAATGCGTTTTAAGCGCTCTCCCAAGACTGATGCAATATACACTGGACTGTCATTTTCAGAATACATCATTATTCATCACTCACATTTAGATATTTTATGACCTTATGGCATAGAAAAATCTGGTCAATCCTAAAGTCATTAAGTCCTAATATTGCACATATCCTGTTTTAATTGCCAGTTATGTGCAAATATTTGCACCTAATACCATATAGATTTTTTCTGATACACACTGAGAATGAGGAGCATGTCATTTTATCTTCTCCATTGGCTCATACTGAACCTCTCTTTTTTATAATAAAATAAATTGAGCTCCTGACATTCTTTGATTATTTATTTTTCAGTTTTTATAAGGACTACTGATCAGGACCTTGACGCACTGCTATTTACTGGATAATCTTATTTCAACACAGCAAAATCTGTGCTCAGGCGTGAGAACCTGATAAAATCTAGGTGCAATTAAATGTCGCACTTGCGGCTATTTTTTTGCCTACTGTTAAGCAGTTCTTATGGTAGCTTAGCAGGGCAGCTTCGTGCTGGCTGATCCTAGATTCAGTATTCTCACCCCTGTTAAGTTGCCTCCATTACCGTGAGAAGTGATGGAGATAGTTAAACTCTTATCTAGGAAACTGCTATGCATACTAAATTCAATGATGCAAACCCATGCATGCCAAAAAACCTCGCTAAACAGCTGATTATCGAAGGTGCTAAAGTTCTGAACCATCAACAGCGCCAAGCCTTGCTCGATATTTTCATAGCTTTAGATCAGGCGGAAAAAACAGCTGAAAAGATATTTCAGCAACATGTTGTAGCTCAACAGAGCACCTACAACTTTTCTCAAGTTCACGAATGCCAAGATGAAGACAATCAGGAATATTGGTCAGGTCATTACCATGATTCTTACAGTCAAGAATATCCAGAAGGTTGGGTAAAACGGACTCAGTCCACCCCACGTCGTCATAAGTTCCCTAAGACTGTTTACTGATCGGCGAGGGTGCCTCTTTAAAAGTAGGCATCATAATCCGAGCTACTCGACCGAGTTGGCTCGGATTCTCTTGGTGAAAGTACTGCATCATTTTGATGATCTAAATGTGAATCTTCGGATAGCTCGGTTAGCCTTTGGGCCAGTTTTTCTCGAACATCCTGAACCATATCTCCCAGATACTGCTGTGCCTCGTTTAAGTCAATTGTTGGCCCTATCTCTAGGTTAGTGGTATTGAGTTCTTTAATATGCAATTCAACGACTGTCATCAGCTTCTCAAATCCCTCAGTTTCCCCGGTATTCATCCGCGGCAACTGCACCCTGAACTCATTTAAACATTCTTCTATAAAGTGGATGTATCCCTCCATATCCATTTTTTTACTTTCGGGTGCGATGTTTGGATCACATAAGTCATGAAAGCAGCCTTCAGCCTTATTTGCATATATATACGCGTCATCCAAATATAAATCTGTATATCGTATTTTCATTTTCTTCAATTCGGCACTGATAGTTTTTATCACAAGAGGATCATTTTTTGGTTGGTTACTGGCCTCTATTTCTGCTTTAACTCTTCTAACATGCTCAATAAGTTTTCGGTGTTCAGCTCTTCGTCTTGCAAGGTTGACCAGTCGATCGATTCCAACTGTCTCAAGGCGTTTAGATACGGTCTTAAACTGCTCTGGAGTTCTTCCTGTATCAGTGGGCGAAGGTGTGAGCTGGTCAATAACAGTTTTAAACGTAGCTCTAATTCGCGCCCAAATACCGTTAAAGAATCGATTAGTTCTTTGTAAGATATCTCTTTCTTGATTTCGTCTTGATAGCGCCTGAGGATCTTGTCTCTCTCGATTAGTTTCTGCTTCATATCGTTCAGCTTCTTCATCATAAGAATGTTTTCTTTGCGCATAAGCTCCTGATAGTCGTTCTGAAGCTTTTGTGACTTCATGAGTTCGTCGATGTATGCTTTTTGGGCTTCGAAGACCTGCTGGTAATGCCGGGCTTCCTCCTGAAGTACTTCCGTTTTTTGTTCCAAAGCTTGAATCATGCCCTTTAGCTGGAGAATCAACTGGTTTTTTTGGGTTTGTAACAATGTTTCTATCATGTTGCACTCCGATATTTAGATAAAATCCCTGAGCAGTGACAGCATGCTGAATGTGCCGAATATCCCAAGACACCACAGTATTTTTTTGCATTGCTGATGGAGCTGCTGTATCAAGCTGATTCCATCTCCAAGCTGATGGCTTAACTGTTCTGCTAATTTCGCTTGAGAGCTGTTGTTGCGGCATTGCTGCTGTATTTGTTTCAGCAATGGCATCATGTTGAGAAGGTCGTTGCGTAGTGCACTGCTGTTCTGTTGCTCTTGCTCGCTGCTCTGCTGTATCTGGTCGAGTAATTCCCTGTTCCTGCTCAAATCGATCTGTAGATTTTGCAAGATTTTCTGTTGGCGCTGATGTAGCTTCAGAATGTCCTGAAATTGGGTGTCGGTTTTGATGTTGTACAACATCAATTCCAGATCGATAGTCTGGGTTTCTGCCAAGCTTTGCTTTAACTGTTGCTCCAGGCTCTGCCGATAATCCTGATAGTGGTTCGAGAGACTCTCCAGTCGCAGGAATTCCGGTTCGATAATATTTTTGGTGATACGTAAAACGTTTTCTTCGAACTTGTTCAAGTCGCTTAAGGCATTCTGTGAGTTCTGCTGAAGGTGCTGCAAGTCCTGCCGGATGTCCAGGCAATACTGCTCGTGCTGCTTCCGGTCCTGCTCGATTTTTTCGGTAAGCATCGAATGAAAACTCTGCATGATAAAACTTCCCTTTTAAACGGTCTGTTCCATAACTGGTCTTAAGTGAAATGTAGTGATCATCTTTTCGACTTAACTCACCAAGTTCGGACAGACTCTTGAGCAAATCATCTCGGTTATTGATGATTCCATAGACAATGCGTTGTTCTACATATTGGTGAATTAACTCCAAACGGGTCTTTTTGGGCAGATGCTGCATACCGGCTTTAATTGCAGCTGCGTTTTGCATCTCATGATGATTTTTAAGTTTTATGCTCTTTATACGGGTAGGGTCATCAGGTCTTGCCCAACCATATTTATGGTTTAAAAAATCACGCAGTGGGTCAAAGTAATGATGATGTCCTGGTGGAGCAATGTTTAATGATTTTCCTGAATTCAGTTCAATTCGAGGGACCAGTATATGTAGATGGCGTGAGCCATTATCCTCAGCATGCATTACAGCTGTCATGTGATATTGTTCTGGACTCAATCCGGCAAAAGCATGTTCCTCAAACAGATCCAAAACTTCTTCAAGCTGTGCATCCGATACATGGTCTTCGGGCGACCAGGCAATCACTGCAGAGGTGTAGCAGTATTGAAACTTGATACTTTCAGCAATGATCGCAAAGGTGGCAGGATCTCCTCTCAGGATTTTTACTCCTGCTCGTCGGTCACCTTGATGATCCTGCTCACCTGTTACATAGGCTGCTGCCAGCTTTGGATCGCCTGTGCCTGACTTTAAAAATTTAATGAGCATAATCTATCGATCCTCCATTACCCTTTGAATTGCTTTTGCTTTTCTGTTTTTCGCAAGCTGATCAGAAACAAAATATTTTGGGAGCACAGGAAGATATTGATGTAAATCAGACTGAATCGTGACCAGAACATCCACGCAATCGACAAAGGAAAACTTCTGAATGTCTTCAGTTTGTTGAAGACATAAGAAGTTCAGTGAACGTGCAATCTGGTTGATATTATTTCCGATTCGGCCAAGTTCCAGTAAGAGTTGAGGGTCGGCACTGGGTATCGGGCGACCCACTGTATTTTTTAAGGATCTTTTTTTGAGTGGTACGGACTGCCACAGCTTAGAAGGTTCACTAAGGGCTTGTTCTTCACTGGTCTGGTGAACAAGTGGCCAACATCGACATAACTCGCGCTGAATAAGGATATGAATCAGCTTGGTAAATCCAATTCCATGTTCCTGAAGAAAACTATCTAACTGCGCCCCCTGTTCGGCATTAAAACGAAGTCGCTTCGTGATTTCACGTTTGGTCCTTTTCATTTATCTATCCTGTTCGGATTGGTGATTTATGGGGTCTTAGGGGGTCGCCCCTAACAAGCCCTGTTGCGTACCAAAAGTGAAGTTCGTAGAACTTTATTTTTGTAGCTACAGGTAGGCTTGCTTAATAAACTGCTCTTTTTAAGAACAATTTCCCCTCCTGAATCCCAAGCATAAAGGAATTAAAAAATTCAAATCCCATCCGTCGAATTTCGATTTTTTTTGAACGAAATCATCTATTTTTTTGAAAGAGTTACTTTATTTCTCAAACGGAAACGAGTTGTAAATTAGCGTTCAATCTCGAATTAATGTTCATTGATATAGATTTATATCTAAAAAATCTTAAAAAATTTGAAATTGGCTTGAAATTATGCAGATTTCTTTAAAAAATGTGTTGAGGTTTGTTTTTTTATTTATTTTTGAGTTATTCATCAAATTTATATCGTTTTCAGCATCGTATTCTTATTTTCAATGAATTTGATTCCCCTGCTAAATAAAATAATATTTTAGATAAATATCAATTAATTAATAATTAACAATGAAGAAAAATAACACACATCTATCTTTCAAATTTCAGGTTTAACTCGTGACATGTAACGTTTTAATTTGGGGATGTAACACTTTTGTTTTTGTTAGAAACGGACGGTTTTTTGTTAGAAACGGACAGTATGTGAAGTGCATCACAATTTTTTAAATTTATTATTCTATCTTATGAAATTAATACATAAATTCTATTAATACTTATTATGAATTTATGTTTCCTTATATGCGAAATAATGGATAAGTCAGCCTCCCATTCCTATTTGTGGCCTACCAGTCATTTTCATTCCAAGTAGACTGTCAAAATAGAAAACTACATAGCCAATTTTGCCGATACCAAACGATTCATACTCACACCATGCTCAGCCGCTTCAAGTGCTAGTTTTTGATGAACCATTGATAGAACACAAACAGCAAACCGTCCGCTATATTTTTTTTCTGAAAGCGGTACTGGTAATTTCTCATTATTACTGATCATATCTGCTACAACTTCACCAACAAGATCAACAATCCTAGAGAATGCTTTGGATTGTTCTTTATCGAGCCAAGACAGTGATGGAAATTCGGCACATAGACCAACATACTCATTATCTTCTGCTGACCATGTAACACGATAAGTATATTGTTTGCTATCCATTTGACACCTCAAAATGTTTTAAGTTTATCAAGAGCAGCTAATACTTGCCTAACCTGATAAGGTTTAGCCTTTCCGCTATCATCTTGAAGATTAATACGAGGATCGCCTTGCCCCGGTGTTTTAAAAACCGTGTGGCTACATAGCGAGTGAAAAAAAGAGGAATTGCCAAAACATATAACAGTCGCTTGGCTTGCTGAGAGATTTAACTTGTCGTTTAAGACAATTATTGAAAAAGTTGGCATGTACAACAGGAGATGAAAAAACATCTCTGTGATCCTAAAGAGGTAATACCGATATTGGAAAATTTAAATTTTCTTAGTATCAGTTGTAATAGAGGAAAAAGGGCTTAATGCCCTTTTATTTTGCCTAGTTAGTATCTGTTAATTAAATTACTGCATTTGATATGTAAAAATTTCATGATATCCATTCAAGGAACCCATAATGCCTTTAAGCTTTTGTGAAGCATCTTTAAGAAGTATCTATCCATCTGATATGGCTTTATGCGACTGCGATTTTACTCGTACAGGCTGAACAATTAACAAATGAATTATTTAATACTCATTACTTTACAATCAAAACGAAATCATTAAAAAACTAAATTAGATTCATAATACAACTAATATAGTTGCAATTTATATCTCAAACCCTAACTCTTTTAGAACACCAGTATACTTTCTGATAACCTCAGCATCTTGTAATTCAATCAGAAGTCTTTTTTCTAAATCAGCATAGCTTTCCCCTACTGCAGCTTTTTGGCTTGCAAATGGATCATAGTGAGCTAGCTTGTTAGCAAAGAATTGAATCTGCTTGTCTGTTAGCTTCTTAGCTTTTGTATTAGTGACTTCCTTAGGTTGCTGCTTATTTATGAACTTAAATGAGAAACCACTAATCAAACGTCCATTTTTATGCTGATCGTAAGAAGCAACGATATCTGTTAATTCATTAATTTGGGTTAATGCAGTATCGAGTACCCGAGCTTTGAAATTAGCCATCTTGGCATATTCACCCTCTGCTAATCCAAGCTTAAAGCGAAAGTCTTCTAACTCAAACATAGGTGTCTTGCCAAGACTGCGCCATTGAATTAGTAATTCGTAAAGACGAATTGCATATTTACTCGTAAGAGAGCTAATCTGTTTAAGCTCGTAAGCAGTAAATGACTTCTCTAACTGGGTAATCAATGGGATGACATCAGGTGCAAAAGTCAGCTCTACAATCCCAGCGGAATCAACATACGCTATTTTGGAAACCCAACGTGATTTCACGATCTTTTCCTGTTGAGTACCCTCATGAATGCCCTTGTAACTGAATTTGCGCTCGAATAGATTGCTGGCTGCATTTTTAAGTCCCTCGTAGGCTGCATGCTTATCCACATTAAATTGCTTCATATAATGATGAGCATGAACCTCTAACGTGCTATTGGCATCCACATTCTTACTTAGCTCTCTTGCCCGTACAATTGCCAATAGAATCAATCGTTGTTCTGTTGTATCCAAATTATAGCTGGCATTGATTAACGCATTATCCTTAACTACGAGCTCATTTTTCACTGAGACGTCCCCATTTAATTATCTAATTAGGATACACTAATTATCTATGTATGCACAAGGTGGGAAAATGTAGACTTGAAGGTGGGAAAATGTAGACTTGAAGGTGGGAAAATGTAGACTTGAAGGTGGGAAAATGTAGACTTGAAGGTGGGAAAATGTAGACTAATAACCTCTGAAACACTTGCTATACAAGGCTTACAGATGTCTTAAAAATAAAAATATTAAAAATATTAAAAATAAAAAGCTTATTGTTTAAAAATTTAAGAGAATTTCTTGTTTTACGAATATCAATTTACAGTGATGAATCATTATGAAGCATAACTCTAATTTAGGTGGGAAAATGTAGACTAATGACAAAGTATCTAGATAATAGAATTTTTTGAGTAATTATTTACAACAATCAAAAATACAACTATATTAAATACAAATTAGTTGCAAAATAAAAGTAAAATGATTCTATTAATTGGAAGCCAAAAAGGTGGATGTGGTAAGTCAACAATAGCCATCAACATTGCAGCATATCTAGCTAAACATAACAAAGATATTGTATTAGTTGATGCAGATCCTCAACAAAGTTCAGCTAATTGGGTTAAAGACAGAGATGAGACAAAGCTACCTAAAGTACATTGTATTCAACGTTACGGGGACATTAAAAATACGTTGAAAGATCTAGATAGTCGTTATGACTATGTAGTAGTTGATGTAGCTGGTCATGATAGCAAAGAGCTCAGAACAGCAATGTTAGCTGCTCATTACCTTGTAGTGCCATTTAGACCATCACAATTTGATTTGGATACTTTACCTCATTTATCTGAAGTCATAGATCAAGCCAAATCATTTAATGAAACTCTGAAATCATTTGGACTCTTAACTTTGGCACCAACCAATCCAGCTGTATCTGAAATACAGCAAGCTAATGAGTACCTGATGGATTTTCCATTGTTCACAGCTTTGTCATCAGTAATCCATGATCGCAAGGTTTACCGTGATGTCACTGCTGAAGGGAAAGGTGTAGTTGAATCAAATAATCCAAAAGCAGTTGAAGAGTTCGATGCTTTTATGAAGGAATTATTAGCATGATTAAGAAAAGAGAGCTTGTAAAAAATTCTCCTGATATGGAAACCTTCATCAATGGTGCTAATGAAGAAATTACTCAAAAATTAAATCCGAAAGCACCTAGAAAATTTAAGACACACACGATTCCAATGAACGAATATGAGTATCAGTTATTGGTTGAGTTAGCTGAAAAATATGGCCAAACACATAACGGCATTATCAGATTTGCTTTGAAGAAACTTAGCGAATAATAGCAACTTATTTGAAACTAATAAGAAACTATTTTAGTTTCAAGATTAAATTAATTTCAATATAAAAAAATCCCTTAACCATTAAGGGATTTTTTTATTAATGATAGGTTTACATATGTCTAGGGTACTTGAATACCTGAATAGCGTCTCCAATGGTATACCCAAATTGGCATTTAAATTTGAATAATTAAGTGAAACACTATCTTTAAAAAGATAGTTTTATGCAACAAAGAAAATAACTAATAAAGAATTCTTATGACTAATACCACCATTCATCGGAAAAAATATTAGACAACCCCTTAAAATAAAGCATTCCGCAATAGTTAGATTGACTTCCATCTTGAAAAAAGATGAATTCTCATTAGAATCTTGAATAAAGTTACATTTTTCAAGATTTAATAAGGGGGCAGAGTATGACGATGATAGAGGGTGAACCTCAAAAACATGGTGGGCGTAGAGCAGGAGCAGGGCGTAAACCGAAACCTGATCAAGTGACCAAAGTGATTCGTGTACCAAAAGCACGTATCCCTGATATTAAAGCACTTTTACAAGACAAGCCACCACAGCATGAAATTAAGGATATCCGTCAGCTTGACCCTGTGACGCAAATGGAAATTCCATTGGCAACAGAGCGGGTCCGGGCAGGTTTTCCTTCACCCGCAGAAGACTCTATAGATAAAAAAGTTGATCTGAACGAACATCTGATCAGAAATGAAACGGCTACTTTTATTGTCAAGGCGGACTCACAATCCATGCTGAATATCGGTATTGATATCAATGATGAACTAATTGTTGATCGCAGTATTGAAGCCAAGCACAGGGATATTGTGGTTGTCTGGTTAGACAATGCATTTACGGTCAAACGCTTAATGAAAGATGCACAAGGGTGTTGGCTGAAAGCTGAAAATGAGGAATATTCTGATATTTATCCATCAGAAGGTCAGCAGTTAGTCATTTGGGGTGTAGTCACTAAACTGATTAAGAGCTTTAAATGAGTCGCCAAGAAATCTATGCGCTCGTCGATGTTAATAATTGCTACGTCTCATGTGAGCGTTTATTCAATCCTGGATTAGATCATCGTCCTGTCGTGGTGTTATCCAATAACGATGGTTGTGTCGTGGCACGTTCACAGGAAGCCAAAGATTTAGGCATCAAAATGGGTGTGCCGCTATTTCAGATCCAGGACCTCATCGAACAGCATAAAGTCGAAGTACTGTCGAGTAACTATCCCTTATATGCTGAAATGTCACGTCGCTTTCATACCATCTTGGGGCAATATGTAGCACCGGATGAACAGGAAATCTATTCGATTGATGAGTCATTTTTAAAGCTCACTGCCTATACCCAAAGTTTCGATTTAACAGTGTATGCACAGGAGATACGAGCACGGATCAAGCAATGGATTGGCTTGCCTGTCTGTATCGGAATTGGTCGCAGCAAGACCGAAGCCAAGCTTGCCAACTATATGGCCAAAAAGGCCAAACGCTTTAATGGCGTATGCAATTTGGCCGAGATGCATTCACAACATCGAGATTATTTCTGGAGCCTGATTGATGTGGCTGAAGTATGGGGCGTTGGACGACAGCACAGCAAGAAATTAAAACAATATGGAATTCATACTGTTTTGGATTTGGCTCAATGCAGTCCACACCGCCTAGCGAAGGCATTTTCTGTGCTGATGCAGCGAACTGTCATGGAATTACAAGGACAGGCATGTATTGAGCTTGAACATGCACCTGAATCCAAAAAGCAGATTATGGCCAGTCGTTCCTTCGGTGAAAAAATTACAGAACTTGATGACCTGAAAGAAGCCTTAACCAAGTATGTACAGGATGCAGTGAAACGACTCAGAGCTGAGCATTCTCTCTGTGTTACAGTCATCGTCTTTGTGCAATCGAATCCATTTGATAAGCATTTACCTTATTACAGCAAATCGCTATCGCTGGACCTGGAAGAGCCAACCGATAGTGTCACTGTCTTGATACGGATCTCATTAAAGATATTGGAACAAACTTATAAGCCTGGCGTGATGTATAAAAAATGCGGAGTGATGCTGACAGATCTCATTGCTAAACAGCATTATGTACCGACACTGTTTGCAGATCACGAGAAGATTCAAAGTAATGAGAACCTGATGCAAGCCTATGAACAGATCCAGCAGAAATACGGTAAAAGGAAGATTGCAGTCGGTGTTTGTTATTTACCAGATCGAAAATGGTCAGCAAGGCAAGCAAGTTTAAGCCGAGACTATTTTAGCTGGGATGGGTTGCTACGGATTAAGAAATAAAATGAGGCTAAAACAGTTAGCTATTCATTGCAGAAAAATGTAAAAATAGGCTCACGGCATAAAATATTATTTAATATAATCAATTGTATATGAGATTATTAAATTTTTTTATTTTTCAATTATATGGTTTTTATAAAAAATCCCAACATGCCCTGCTTCGGCTTTGTTGATTTGTCATGTTAAACGATTGTTTATTGATCATTGTTCCACGCTTTTATGTAGCCTAGATTAATCTTACGGTATGAAAAAACATCTAAGAAAGCCACGTTTTTAGGTTCAAGATCGACATGCTCAGTAACAGAGATGTGCTTATTTTGTGTTTGGTTATCAGTTTCAATTTCAGCAGTTTCTTTTGCTGTGGGAACTTCAATAATAGTTTCTTAAAATGATGCAACATGTGTTGGAACTTCAGCTGAATTTGGACTATCTATTTTTACAGGTTCTTTTAGGTACTGTTTTTGAATTAATTCACCAAAACACAAATAGCTTCGGCCAAATCAATCTTGCTCTTAGAATTCCCTTTTTCAAGTTGTTTTAAAGTGTTTGTCTATTGATGGTGTAAAGTTTGGAAAGTTAAAAAACTGTAAGGGTTTTTATCCTGTACATAGGATTAAACTTGTAAAATATTACTGCCTATTAGACTGCCTAATAGGTAGACGATCAAATTTAAATTTTAGTTAGATGCGAAGCCAACTTTCTGAAGGTAAGGAAATAATTCTTCAAATTTCTTATATTCTTTAAGCATTTTAGCAATGCGATCAGCAAATTGTTGGTAGCTTTCACCTTCCTTGGAATATCTTCCCATTTCTGGTAGTTCAGAAAGTTTGTTCGCAAACATATAGCATTGTTTATCAGTTATTTTCGAAAACAGGTCACAGATATTATTTTTAGTTTTTGTCTTGACTGTCTTTGTTGTTGCGTTTTTCTTCTGTTTTAATTTAAAGGAAAAACCTGAGATTAAGCGTCCAGTTTTATGTTGCTCATATTTAGCAGTTATATCTGTTAATTCATTGACTTGATTTAGTGCAAAATCTAAAACGTATGTTTTAAAGTTACTCATAGTTTTGTATTGATTTGCTAGTACACCGAGTTGCTCTCTAAAATTTGTTATATCTAAAATTGGTGTCTTTCCAGCAGATTGCCATTTAATCAATAGTTCATATAGCCTAAGAGCGTAACTACTAGTGAGTCGTGCAATTTGCTCTAATTTATACTTTGTAAAATTTTCTTCCAAGCGAGTGATCAACGGAACAATATCATTTGTGAACCGTAGATAAACTATTCCAGAAGATGGTTCGTATCCTATTTTGTCCACCCAACGACAGTGAAAACTACGATCTTTTCCAGTGTGAGAATTAGTATCATGATATGTAACATATCTATCAAATAAGCTTATTGATGCATCTCTTAGCACTGTATAAGCGGTATGTTTTTCAACATTAAAAGTATTAATGTAGCTACTAGCATGTACTGCAAGCATACTATTTTCTGTTATACCTTGTCCGGTTTCCCGTGCTTCAGCAATTGCCAACAGAATTAGACGCTGTTCCACTATATCTAAAGCATATGTAGCTTGGACTAGAGTATTATCTTTAACAACTAATTTTGACATTTTAAGGAATTTTAGAGAAGACTAGATCATAAGCTAGACTATCTTGTTTATAGATTCAACCGAGAATTATAAGATTATTAATCAATTGATTTTAAATATATTTTTAAAAATATTAAATCTAATTTTAAAATGATTTAGTAAAGGATATATGGGTCGATAAACCTAGTTTTATAAATTATTTTAAAACCCTTTTGTGACAGGCGGTTCTAATTAATCCAAGTCATTTGAGACCTAAATAATTATTAATAAAGATTACATAAATGAAATTTTTATATTTTAGTATATTCATTTGTTTAAAAAACAACCTAATTGAATTAAGGTCGATAAACCTAGTTTTAAGGTCGATAAACCTAGTTTTATGGGTCGATAAACCTAGTTTTATGGGTCGATAAACCTAGTTTTATTAATTCTAAAACCCTTATGAATTAAGGATTACAGGCTAATTAAAAGTATTTAAAAGATTAAAAATAATTAAAAGCCTAAGCCATGAAAAATTGCCCTTGGTTTTCGCTACACTCAAACTCTATTGAATCTTGCTTTCGCTCGATTCGAGAGGCAATTTTTTGGTTAATATTTTCGTGACTTTTAGAAAAAATAAAAGAAACTCGGAATTCGCTTCGCTCATAGTACTTTTTTGCTCGTTTCGCTCGATCTAGGCTCAATTTTCTTCATGAGATTTATACCTTCTTAGGCTAAAAAGCCTAAAAAACTGTTTTTCAGGGAGTCTAGGCGCAAATTTTGATGGTTCGCTCTGAATAGCCACTAATTTTGTAGACACCTTTTAGTTAGATAAAATGGCTAATTAACGAGGTGCTTATGAGCAGTAAACGATATCCTGAAGAATTCAAAATTGAAGCAGTAAAGCAAGTTACCGAGAAAGGTTATAGTGTGGCCGAGGTTGCTGCGCGTTTAGGTACAACTACACATAGTTTATATGCCTGGATTAAACGCTATGATCCTCAACAACCCAAAGTTACTCAATCAGCAGATCCAACTGCAGAGCTAGCAAAGCTCAGAAAAGAACTGCAAAGAGTAACTGAAGAACGGGACATCTTAAAAAAGGCCGCGGTGTACTTCGCAAGCCAGTCCAAATGAGGTACGCCTTTATTCGGGACAACCAGCATATATGGCCGATCCGTCGTTTGTGTTCAACTCTAGATGTTCATCATAGTGGTTATTATGCATGGCTAAAACAGCCTATCAGCAAGACAGCCCAGAAACGGCAACAACTTTCAGGACTGATTAAACAGTTTTGGTTAGAATCTGGTGGGGTTTACGGCTATCGCAAGATTTACTGTGATCTGAAAGATGTTGGTGAGAATTGTGGGATTAATCGAGTGCATCGGTTGATGAAAGTTGATGGACTTAAATCACAGCGTGGCTATCGCAAACCTAGAACTCATGCAGGTACTCCGTCGGTTGTTGCTGCAAACACTTTAGACCGCCAATTTAATCCAGCACAGCCGAACCAACTATGGGTGACTGATATTACCTATATTCGTACCCATGAAGGATGGCTGTATCTCGCAGTGGTAATCGACCTGTTCTCACGACTTGTAGTTGGCTGGTCTATGAAATCCAGAATTACGACAGATCTGGTTTTAGATGCGTTATTAATGGCTCTATGGCGGAGAAAACCACAGAATAAAGTTCTGATTCACTCTGACCAAGGCAGTCAATATACGAGCCATGAATGGCAAACATTCCTTAAGCAGCACAATCTGGAATGTAGTATGAGTCGCAGAGGAAATTGCCATGATAATGCTGTTGCTGAGAGTTTCTTTCAGTTGTTAAAGCGAGAAAGAATTAAGAAGAAACTATATGCATCAAGAACTGAAGCTAGGTCTGATATCTTTGAATATATTGAGATGTTCTACAATTCAAAACGCAGACATGGTTCCAATGGTCAGCGTTCTCCATTAGATTATGAAAAGGCCCATCAAAAGATGGTTAGGTGTGTCTAGAATTTTGGTGGCTATTCAAGCATAACTTTTTGAAATATAACACTTTAAATGGGTTCTAACATCATTGATTCGTATAAGAGATTTTATGTTAAATAATAGAAAGGCTCTTACTCTCAGTTAGAGCCTTTATTCTTAAATTTTTTTATCTATTGTGATAAACCATGTGCCGTTATTACGCTCATAAAGTGGTAAATTGCTGTCAATTTTTTGATATCTATAATTTAACTTGGGAGTAAAACCTTTCCACTGCCATTGCTTACGCCAAGTAGCTATACCAAATTCATATTCACTGTCTTTGCGTTGAATACCATACCAAATATTATCTGCTAAAAAATTACGCTTAGAATAACGTATGTTGCTACTAATACCCAATGAGTCCCCAAAGTATAAAAAACCACTTCGTATACCTTTTTTATTAGATGATTCTGCTTCGTCCGCTAAGCGATCTTGCATCCAGTCTAAGCCACTATATATGAGTAATTTCGATTTCGGTTGATACAGCATCAATGCAGCCTGACTATTAGCATGACCATTATAATATTGTGCAAGATCTGAATCCTGATATCGTTTTTGGATATGAGATGTATTAGCAGAAACTTGCCAGCGATCTGATAATAATCGGTTATATTCTAATCCTGCACCATAGTTATGACTGTAACGACTATCACCTAGTATATTTTGCCCAATAAATGGAATTATGCCTAAGGATTGCTTAAGATCTTTATACTTGTAACCAGTATCGATACGTAAGGTTTGCTCACTAAATTCTGTATTATCCCAATAATGAATACCGTTTAATGTTGCATTAAAATATACATAATGATTGCTCATCATATTTTGTTCACGTGATGCATTCAGCGTATAACCGATACCTTCTGCCTTTTGTGGTAGTGATTCCTGATCACGTATGAAAGTTGCTTTTCCAATAGAAATCTCTTTTATACTCGATGATTGATTAACATTATCTGTTTTTTCAAAATTAAAATTTACGTTTGGTTGCCATCCTTGAGACTCTTCCATAGTACTCAATAGCTGATCTATTAATGCTTGGATCTGAGTAGGAAGAAAAGGTCTTACTGCTCTAAATTCATTTTTAGCTTCAGTATATTGTTTATTTTCAAATAACATCATGGCTAGATCAAAACGGGGATAATATAAATTTGGATTCTTTGTAATAATCTCTTGGTACATTTCTATGGCTTTCTTTTGCTTTCCTTGAAAACGATATAAAGCACCTAAGCCATACTCGTATAAAATGTGATCGTAATTATCAGTTTTTCTGTATTTATCTAGTAGTTTCTCAAGTTCTTTCCAGTCTTTATGAATAATGGCTTGATTAATATAATCTTCTAAACTTGAGTTTGGAGGTAGTGTAGAAAGCTTTAAATCTTTATCTACTGTTTTTTTAAGTAATAATTCAGGTTGAATAAATGAATCTTGCTCAAAAAATACTGTTTGAGCTGGTGGTAATTCTTGAGAAAATGCAGTGCTAGAAAATGTTACTGAAAGAATTACTAAATATTTGATATTCATCAAATGGCTACCAATAGAATGACAAAAACCGTCTGAAATTATATTTAATTTCAGACGGTCTATAGATAAGTGGGGACTAAAATAAGATTTTATTTAGTAATTTCACCACGTGTACCGCCAAAGCCAACGGTATCTTTACCATTAAAAATGACTTTACCAGCAATTTCTTCAGCTTTTTTGCCATAAAAGTCTAATGAATATGTACCAGTATTAGTTAATTGTTTAGCTGTTGAAGTGATTCCAGTTCCAGAAATAGAACCTTGTTCTAGGCTAATAGTATTACCTAAGCCAGTGATTGATCCTGAACCTAAGCGATCAGTAAAGTTAATATTATAATCTAAAGTACCTTCAGCCAATTTCGATGTTGTCGAAATAGATGGGATCATTCCGCTGTAATCAATAGTTGTCGTATCAATATAAGCACCATTAAATGCTTTACCTGTATAAGTAGCAGTACCTAAAGTTGGTATTGCATCAACAGTTGTTTTCAAACCTTGGATTTTAATATTAGATGTACGATCATCGCTTATTAATGCGCCAGTCTTATTGTTATAAGAAAGATCGCCAGAATAATTACCTAAAACAACAGAATAGGGCTGATTATAAACAACAGACTGTGTGCCAGATGCTTTAGTTAGATTATTGGTAGTAGCTTTCCCACCATTAAAATTAGCTGTAATCGTGTTAATTGGGTAGTAACTAGTAAGACCTTTTGCGTCATCAATTTCTTTTTGCTTTTCAGCAGCAGCCTTCTCAGCAGCAGCTTTCTCAGCGGCAGCCTTTTCAGCAGCAGCCTTTTCAGCAGCAGCCTTCTCAGCAGCAGCCTTTTCAGCAGCAGCCTTTTCAGCAGCAGCCTTCTCAGCAGCAGCCTTCTCAGCAGCAGCCTTCTCAGCAGCAGCCTTTTCAGCAGCAGCCTTCTCAGCGGCAGCCTTCTCAGCAGCAGCCTTTTCAGCAGCAGCCTTCTCAGCAGCAGCCTTTTCAGCGGCAGCTTTCTCAGCAGCAGCCTTTTCAGCAGCAGCCTTTTCAGCAGCAGCCTTCTCAGCAGCAGCCTTTTCAGCAGCAGCCTTCTCAGCAGCAGCCTTTTCAGCAGCAGCCTTTTCAGCGGCAGCCTTTTCAGCAGCAGCCTTCTCAGCGGCAGCCTTCTCAGCAGCAGCCTTTTCAGCAGCAGCCTTCTCAGCAGCAGTCTGTTCAGTAATTACTGGAGAAGTAGATGTTGTTGAATGACTTCCACCACTACTACAAGCAGCAGTACTTAGTGCCAAAATAATAGCAGCACTTAGCTTTGTTAAATTCATTGATTGCATAGATACCCTAAATTACATTATGGATTTAATGTGTAATTAATGTTTATTTGTATTACATTACGTTTCAACTTATTATAGTAAATATCTAACTAAAAAAATGAGTATTTTTTAAAAAAACTTTTTTTTATAAGTATTTAATTTTATATAATAAATTATCAATATTTTTGATATTAATGAATACATGATAAATCAGATTTAACACGAGTTTTTATACCGATGGTTAAATTTCACTAAGAACCAAAAAATTAATATATGTTATTAAAATTAAAAAATTGGAGCCTAAGCTCCCATTTTTATCGATGATTTTTTAAATCTTCTAACATTGCTTCACGCAGAATTTCATTCATTCGTGTTTGATAGCCTTTGCCTTGAGCTTTAAACCATGCAAGTACATCAGCATCTAAACGGATGGAAGTCTGTTGCTTCACTGGGCGATAGAATTGATTATGGCGTACAGCATTGCTCCAGTCTGTAATTTCAGGAATATCTGATAGATCTAGCTGATCATCAGGACCCGTCCCTTTAGCAAGCAAGCGTTCAATTTCAGCATCTTGCTTGTCGCTGAATTTTTCATTCAGTTCTTTACGTGAGTATCTAACCGTGCTCATATTTATCTCGCTCCGCCTTGGTGACTTGCCTTGCACTAATGATTCGTATGATTTCACAGTCATCTTCATCAAAGATGGTGTGAGCTACTAACAGCATTAGTACGCCTCTTACTTTTCCAATGGTTTGCCAACGTTCTTCACCATTGGTATGTCTGTCCTGGATTGAGATCCTCAGCGGATCTTCAAAAACAAGGCTTGCAGTTTCGAAAGAGACATCATGTTTTTTCTGATTCTTTCGATTCTTTGCCTCATCCCATTCGAAATACTGTTCCATAAAAAACATTCAAATTTGTATATACAATAATGTATCACAAAATTGTATCACTCAAGTTGAAAAGCGTAATTCTTAGTCAAATTTCTTGGCAAGAACTATCAAAACCGCTCATAAAAAAGCCGACTTGTTTCCAAGTCAGCTTTTCGACATCGTCGAGCATTATCACTATAACACAAGTATTTGATTTTTATGTTTTTAAAATATGAATTTCGTATAACGCCCATTATGTTAAATGGGTACTTTGAAAATATAGGATTGAACCTCTTGGTCGGTAACTGAATAAAGATTTAATACTTAGTACGACATAATTTGACGTTATATACTTATTTTTATAGGATCCAGCCGTGATATACCCATGATTTTATTGTAAATTACATAAGCCATTAATTCTTTAAGAAAATATAATGAAAAGATATGCTCATCTATTAGAACTTATTCCTGATTTACAGAAAATAAAGGAAGATAATAGTCTATCTATACAAGATGTCAGAGAAAAATACATCGAGGCTATGAATGATGAAATGGTTTTTGAATATATGGAAGTATTAAGTCAATACATTGATATTAATGAAGAAGTTATTTCTAATTTTGACAGAGAAACTATTTTAGCTTATTTAACATCGACTATTCGGAATGATCGTTTTTTTGATGGTGCTTTATCTTATAGCATTAGATCAGGGTTGATTCTTACTGCCTTGAAAAAACTATCTATGGTAGTAGATAAAGATATTTCTAGGGTCTGTTGACATTTACTGTTCATAATTAACCCTATAAAGGTAGCCATAAAAATATACAGGCTAAAGCAACAGAACTTTGATAATTT
>NZ_JAMXXL010000032.1:0-28037 GCF_024129685.1 Acinetobacter lwoffii
TCGTATTTGCAGGGTTTTGGCATCTATACCAATATGTAGTTTACGCCATTGGCGACGATATTCAGGTCCATGTTTCTTGCGCTTCCATTCGCCTTCACCTAAAAACTTTAAGCCAGTAGAATCGACGAGTAGGTGGAGACCATTACTGCTTTTTTGATAGTTAATTGCAATATCAATATGCTTTTGTCTTCTACAAATAGTGGAATAATCTGGGGCTGTCCAATCTAATCTACAAAGATGAATGAGACTTTGAACAAAGCCATTGACCATACGTAAAGACAGACGGAATAGAGATTTAATCATCAGACAGCATTGGATAGCGGCATCAGAATAAGTTTGATTGCGACCATGTTTACCTTGTGGCTGCGCATACCATTGCGTTTCCGGATCAAACCAAATTGTTAATTTACCACGATTGATCAAAGCGCGATTGTAGGATGATCAATTGGTTGTACGATAAATTTTAGGTGTGGGCTTATTCATTTGAGAATTACATTGCTGAATAAGCCCTTAGAGGTAGGTTTGTGCAACAAAGCCACTTAATAGAACAGTAGAAATCAAAAAACGACCCTTTGTGGGTCGTTTTTTACTTAATAATTAGATTGATGAACGTTTTTTCAATTCATCACGAATTTCACGAAGCAGTTCAATATCAGCTGGCGTTGTTACTGTTTCCTCTACTGCACCTTCTTGTTTCCGTAAACGATTCATAACTTTAACCAACAAAAAAACCACCCAAGCGAGGATGAGAAAGTTTAAGAAAATAGTTAAAAAGTTACCATATGTCAAAACATTCACCCCAGCTTTGACGTAAATTTCATGAGTTGCATGTGACCGGGAAAAGTCAGATTGCAGAACAGGCTTTGTTCTTGATTCAGAAGCTGTATGCGATAGAGGCTGAAATAAGAAAAAATACCGACGGTACAGCAGAACAACGCTATAAGTACCGGCAACAGTATAGTCAAGCTGTTATGCAGCAACTCTATGAATGGCTGACACAACATCAACTTGCAGTACCCTCAAGCTCTGCAACTGCTAAAGCTATTAATTACAGCCTAAAACGTTGGGAAGCCTTAAGCCGTTATCTAGATGATGGCAATCTACCTATTTGCAATAATTGGGTCGAGAATCAAATGCGGCCTTGGGCTTTGGGGCGTAAGAACTGGTTATTTGCAGGTTCACTGCGCAGTGGTCAGCGAGCGGCAAATATCATGACTTTAATCCAGTCAGCAAAACTGAATGGGCTGGATCCGTATGCCTATTTAAGTGATGTACTGAAAAGGCTGCCGACACATAAAGTGACCCAAATAGAAGAATTACTACCACACCGTTGGAAATCCGACCAAAATTAAAAAATAGGCATGGGATTCAGCGGACGCTTACCAGTGAAATCAGCTTATTAAAAAAATTAAAGGTATAGGTTTTCCCCAAGTTACCCGAACATCTATCCAAAAAAAATTCTGCAGATTTTTTTGAACATATAGAAATATACATACTTTCTGAACAGATCAATCACTAAAGTCATCATACTGTTTTAAATTAAGTTTATACAATTTATCCCAATCCATTTCTTGAGTTGGTAAAGGCTTTACTTGAAACGAGTTATAGCCTTTATGATGGGTAGCTTTATAGTTTTTAACAATATCGCGTTGGCTATTATAGTCCAAATGAATGTGCCCATTTTTTATGTTGTTCTTCGGTGTCGTAGAGTGAGGTAAAAGAGATGAGTAACACTCCCAACAATTACTAAAGCCCAAAATTTCCTGATTAATCTCATTAAGATGGATACGTTGATTTTCATCAAAGTCAACTAATTGAATGGTCAAGCGCTTGGTTTCAGGCTCCCTAGCTATCCAGATAGACATATTTGAAATATCAAAATGTTGATGCTTGCCTATATCAATATAAGAGTCACTAGGCAATCTGTTTAAACGTTTGATAAGAATGTTGCCCTGATCACGAATCATCAGATTTGAATATCGTTCAATTCGTGTAATGCCGTCATGACCTTGCTGTAGGTGTTCATAATCAATTTGAAAATGTTCAGCAGCGCGCGCGAAAGGTTTGGGAATGCATAGAATAATCAATACTAAACCGAATACGAACTGGCATTTATTATTCATGGTCAGTAAACCCTACCGCCTTGATTATTTGTTGAAAGACCCAGATATTATCTTGAGTGCCTTTGAATAAATGAGCATTTTTCCCTTCAGCAAATAACATTACATCTCCACCACCATGTGTTTCAGAACGGTCGAGTTGTACCCCAACAGCTTGTTGGTAATTATCATCAAATACCTGAGATTCAGTTACACTTTGCTGAATATTTTCTCTCTGCCTCTTACCATTACCAAAAACTAAGACGGTGTTGGTATTACCATTTACATCAAGTGAGGGAGCATGTAGTTTGCCATCTGCCATTTTTTTAGCTAAAGCATCTGGTTGTGTTGTTATTTGATAGTGATAATTTAAACCTAAAATACCTGGTTGATTTGGCGTAGTCTTTCCTGTTAGCGCATTGTAACCATTAAAAGTCATGACATGATCATGATCTGCAGTGACCACGATTAAGGTATTGCTAAGATCTACCTGCTGTATAGCTGCATGAATGGCATCATCAAAAGCTTTAGTTTCATGTAATGCGCGTTTGGCATTATTGGCATGTAAAGCATGATCAATACGTCCCGATTCCACCATTAAAAACCATCCACGTCCCTTAGACTGTGCTTCAAGCATTTGAATAGATTTTAAAGTCATTTCTGACAAACTAGGTTGTTCCACAATATTTTTATTGATTCGATCTAGGTCATAATGCAGATGAGACGTCGCTGAGAATAGCCCCAGAACTTTTTGATTCGGATTAGCGTGCTGAAGGGCGGATGCTGTTTCTACATATTGATACTTTTGAGTTTGCATTTCCTGAATTAAATGTCGTTGATCAGCACGGCCCTGTGGATTGTTGATAGCATGGTAAGGTGTCCAATGGTTACGACCACCCCCCATGAGTACATGAATCCCCTCTTTAAGTTTTGGGTTATACCCCAATCCATTTGGTACTGCCTGTACTGCAATATCAAACTTTGCATCACGATGACAAATATGAGCATAGGTTGCCGCAGGCGTTGCATGGGTTAACTCTGCAGTGGTCACCACACCAACCGCTTTACCTCGTTGTATTGCTAACTCTAAAAGAGATGGAACTGTTTGTTCAGGTATTCGAGGTTGGCATAAATTAATGGCGTTATGAATACTCTGACCATTCGCAAGTTTTAAATCTTTGGGTTCTTTTGCGAGAGTGCCTGTAGGCATGGAAATCACATCATTTTTGTTTTTTAAGCCCGTCATATAGGCACCCATAGATGGAGCACTATCTGTAGTTTGTGCATCTTCAGAATAAGTTTTAATGCGAGCACTATGTTTTAGGCGATCTATTGTAAGCTTACCAGCCTCACCAACTGCGTAAATCCGACTTGCGGTTACTGTCGTAGGTCCCATCCCATCGCCAAGAAAAAAGATAATATTTTTTGCAGGAGTATTAGATGGTGGATCAGCCATTACAGATGTACAGCCACATAATGAAATCAACAACATACTGAATTTAGATTTCATTTCTCAAATCCCATAATCTGATTAAGTCGATAAAAGACGTCAATATTTTCCAAACTACCTGAAAATTGATCTGAACCTTGACCTATTGCCCCTAGAAAAACATCTGTGCCACCATGGGTCTCAGAATCCTTAAAACCAGTTTGGATAACGGCCTCCTGCTGAAAATCATCTGCAGCTGCACCTGTACACCATCCCTGATAGGAGGGTGTATAACTAAATGTATAGGATGAGGTATTCATCACAGGACGACATTCATCATCATCACGTAATTGAGTTACCGAATCATCATTTCGATTTAGAGTTGGACGCTTTTTCCCATTGCCAAAACTAATGACTGGATAGGGATTACCATTAATGTCTCGTGTTAATCCATTTTGGTTTTTTACAAGTCCGAGTACACTAGTTTGCTGTCCTGGCAGATAAGGGCCAGTACGCTCTACATAGCCATTCAACATGAGCGTGTGATCATGGTCGGCAGTGATGATAATTAAACTATTTTCGAGCAGAGGATCTTTAATTTTCAGAAAATCAATGGTTGCCTGTAGTGTGTCATCTAGCGCGATCACATCCTGAAGTGCTCGTTTTGCATTGGTATCATGCAATGCATGGTCAATCCTCCCTCCTTCAACCATCAGAAAAAAACCCTTGGTATTAGATGAAAGCTTCTGTAAAGCTATTAAGGTCATTTCCTTCAGGCTAGGTTCATTTATCTGTTTGTTCTGACGGTCTAGATCGTAATTTAAGTGGGAGTCATTGAAGAGGCCTATGATTTTGCGCTGATCTGCAGGATCTAAACTGTTCAGTTGACTACGATTTTCAACAACTTGATAGCCCTGTTTTTTAAGTTCTTTTAAGAGATTACGACCATCTTGGCGTTTCCCTCCAGACTCTGTTGGCAGGAAGTGGCGTTTCCCTCCCCCAAGAATGACATCAATTCCATTTTTTAAACGCGTGTTGTAATTGCTATATCGATCTGCTTTTATCTTACTCGGTACCAATTGTGCAGCGATTTCATTTTCTGCATCACGGTGACAGATATGAGCATAAGTCGATGCAGGGGTTGCATGCGTCACTCGAGTTGTGGTCACAATTCCTGTTGCGTATTGGGCGGAAATTGCCTTTTCAAGCAAGGTTTCACTAAAAGCTTTGTTACGGTTTACTGGATCTGTATCACATTGCTGCTGTCCATTTTTTAGTTCAACGGCATTAGTTCCTGTTTGCATTGAAATGACTTCATTTTTCATTTTTACGCCGGTCATATAGGCTCCCATAGAGGGGGCACTATCAGTGACTTGAGCATTTTCTGAAAATGTTCGGACAAATGCTGTTTCTGGCAATTGATCAATGCTTAAACTTCCTGATTCACCGACCTTATAAATTCTTGCTGCAGTCAATGTCGTGATGCCCATTCCATCACCAATAAAGAACACTACTTGTTTAGGAGCTTTCACAGACATTTGACGACTAGAAACCTGTGTATCAGGAATGCCTTGGCAACCTATAAGCATACTGGTGCAGAATGAAACTCCTAGAAGTTTAAACGAGGACAGGTAATGCAAGGAGGTGAGCATATTTAGTGGCCTTTATTCAATTCGATATTCAAAGGTATTTCTAATTTTAGGTACTTCAACAGCCTGACCATTAACAATATGTGGCTGGTATTTGAACTGACGAGCCGCATTGAGTGAGGGGCGAATGAACACAGGATCACAGTCAGATAAGGCCTTAGGGTTAATAACGTGCCCTTGGGTACTCACGCTATATTCGATAGTACAGTTCCCTTCAAGTTCATTTTCCAAAGCACGCATTGGATAATCAGGTTTAAGCTTTGAAATCGGTTTATAGTTTTTCTCATCAAAGGTTGGAGGCGTTTTAACCTTTTCAGTCGCTGCAGGCTTATTTACAGGTGTAGCGGTGTTTGTTGAGACATCAGACTGGATGGGTGTAGGGGTAATATTTTTAGGCTCTTCAGCAGTGGAAGATATTATAGAAGCTGAATCATTAGTTGATGTTTTTTTAACAACTGCTTTGTCTAGGTTACTTGGTGAAGGTTTGTTTTGAGGTTGTAGCTTTGATGTCTGATTTGTTTTGACAGGTTCAGCCTGTTGAGGCGGTAAGGGCTGAACAGGGGTTGCTAAGGGTTGAGTCACTTTTGGTTCAGGTTGAGCGTGTTCAACTTGAGGTGAAGATACTGTAGTTTTGGGAAGCTGTACAAATTTAACCTGTACAGTTTTTGGCTCTACCTCTTTGATAGGACTATCAAAGTTCTGATTCAATAAACTGTAAATCACAGTTGCATGCAGTAGCGCAGTGATAGATAGAGCGACAGCAGAGCTAGAGTTGATCTGTGAGATACTGTTCACTGATCTTGCTCCTCAGTCACTAAGCCTAATTGCTCAACACCACTTTGTTGCAAAATACCAATCGTCTGAGCAACAAGTTCATAATTGGCAGTACTGTCAGCACGAATGAAAACTTGCAGGTCCTGAGGATTCTGTAACAATGGAGATAACTTCTCTTTCATTTCTGCCAAGTTGGTTGCCCGATCTGTCACTTGTTTTGTATCGACAGTTTCCCCAACATTCCAGTAGTATTGCCCTTCTTCCTGAATAGAAATAGTGATTACTTTCTGATCTTTAGGGGTGACCAATGTTTCTGCTTCTAGATTTGGTAAGTTCACTTTAATCCCCTGGGTGAGCATGGGTGCAGTGACCATAAAAATTACAAGCAGCACTAACATCACGTCGATATAAGGAACGACGTTCATTTCTGCGTTGAGCGCACGCTTTTTCTGACGTTTCTGCATCTGTTGTTAATTTCCTGCTTGTAAAAAACGTAGCATTCGAGTTTGTAACGCATTTCCGAAACTGTAGTAGCTATTAGAAATTTTTTCTGCACGTGTGCTTAGGCGGTTATAGGCAATCACAGCAGGAATAGCTGCAAATAAACCAATGGCTGTAGCAATCAAAGCTTCTGCAATACCAGGAGCTACAGCAGAAAGTGTTGCTTGCTCAAGTTGTGATAGACCAATAAAAGAATTCATGATGCCCCATACAGTTCCAAATAAACCGATATATGGGCTGACTGAACCAACTGTCGCAAGAAAGCTCAAGTGCTTTTCCAGTTTTTCTTCCTGTTCCGTGACACTGCTTAAAAGACGACGCTCAACTTGATCCGTTACCTCGACTGATGAAACCGAAGTTGTGGCATTTCTGAGGGCATTAAACTCATCTAGTCCAGCTTGGTAGATTTGTTCTAAACCACACATTTTTTGTTCAGATTCTTCTACCATGCTAAGAGGAAATTGTTGTTGGTGGAAATGCCCTAAGAAAACTTTATTTGCTAATGTTTCCTGACGCAGTTTGATCCCCTGCTTAATAATGACATACCAACTAATGACCGATGCGCACAATAATATCAGCATGACCATTTGAACAAGTAAACTGGCATGGCTAATCAGTTCCCATACTGAAAGCTGTGCCGTAGTTGGATTTGACATAAAAACCTCAATAAAATCATAATTTAATTCGAATATAGGTACAGCACGGTGCACTGTACCTGATGAAAAGTGTTATTCCAGGCCTAAGGCTTGAGCAATCTTTTCCCATGCTACATACTTATAGTTCTGATTCCCTTCTGGCATCCGCTTACGACCATCTTGAACAACCAACATACCTTGCTTCCAGACCCCACCCAGATTTGCTGAAGTCACTTCCAGCCCATCTGTTTCAGATACAGCATCAATCTCTGAGTTCAAATTGGCTGAAATTTTAAATTTTCCACGTATTTGATATGGTGCTTTAGCGTCGACTACAACGTAACTATCATCTCCTTGACTAGAAATAACCAAATAATCGCGTACTTTCCCTTTATAGATTGCAAGTCCTTCAACATCTGCCTTTACATGTTCTCCAACGCTAATAACGTTTTGCAGATTGATATGCTGAGGATCATTGAGTTTTGTGGTCCAAACAGCTTTAGCCTCTTCTCCTACATAAATACGATCATTTTCATCATCGACCACACAACCTTCTGGCTGTGATGTGACTTTGAATCTGAGCACCTCATGTGCAGTTAGACCTTTAGCGTTATTTTGAATTTTGTACTGTACAAAGGTTCCATTTTTATCATTTGGAATGGCAAAGGTTTCACCTTGTCGATTCTGATACATACAGAATCCGTATATATCCTGTAGGTCTGTAGGAAGTTTTCCTAAATCCTTAACTTGTCCCGTTTTTTGATGAATACTAAACAGATGCAAGCTGTTTTGATCACGATTAGTAGCAATCGCTAGATCTACTTTCTGTTGCCCAAGTTTGAAATTAGGTCGAATATCAACATTATTCAGACGTCCTACTTTCAAGTATTGCAACTGTTTACCTTGCAAATCATAGACTGCAAGCCCACCCTGCTTATCTGTGCCCAATACACGTGATAGATTAGGGTTTGTTGGATTAATCCAGATTGCAGGATCATCTGCTGCATCTCCACTGTTAGGCACCAAATCAGTTTCGACATCTGCTGGTAGGGCTAATACAGTCTGCGTAGAAGGCAGTTTCTGAGTGGTCCAATCAAGATCCAACATTTTGATTTCACCGTCTACAAGCAGGAGTTGTTTTTGATCTTGATTACCTTTTAGGTGAATACGTTCTGCCTCATCCACATTTTGTAAAGTGACTGGCGGAAGCTTTTCCCAAGATGTTCCTTTTATGCTGTAGCGGTAAAGGATCGCTTTTGACTCATCTATTGCTGCTAGTGCATTATCTATTAAACTCAGTCCACTGATATTCCCAAGAATAGAGCCATGTGGATCGTTTAAATCAACGGGATATCGGATGAGGTCTGCTTCAGGGTCTGCCTCATAAGACCAAATTCCTACGTTTTCTTCATTAATATAGAGCTTGGCATTATGGTCATCTACGACACAAAAACTACTATTAGGTGGCAAGCTCATTTTACGGATAAAACGAGGAGTAATTTGCGCTGAATCTTTGGACTGAATCATCCATTGCTCCCCAACCCCTTCTTCACCGATAAAGAAGCTATAAAGAGACTGATCAGAAGTAAGATATAGACAATTATCTTCAGTTTTAAACTTACGTACAGGGAGATAGGTAGGTTTTGCCCAGGTGCCTGCTTTAATATTAAAATTAAAAATTACAGGCTGCTGTATAGAGAGATCTGTAGTCTGAATAATGAGCTGATTATTAATTATTCGATAATCAATTTTACTAAAAGAACCAG
Source organism: Acinetobacter lwoffii (assembly GCF_024129685.1). Classification (GTDB taxonomy): domain Bacteria; phylum Pseudomonadota; class Gammaproteobacteria; order Pseudomonadales; family Moraxellaceae; genus Acinetobacter; species Acinetobacter lwoffii_X. The sequence goes on from NZ_JAMXXL010000032.1 coordinate 8,854, forward strand.
GAATATGCTGTACACGTTGACGGTCTTTATTCCACAGGCTTAAACCTTCAATTTTACTAGAAGTAATCACCTGAGCATCTGAACCTATGATCTCGACCCAATGAGCATCCTCTACTTTAATAGGTAATTTAAAAACTTGATCAACTTGAAGAGCGGGCTGATCTAGTTCTGAAAGGATATGCTCAGATTGCAGAGAGCTGCTGATATGTTTTTGCTGAGTTGGACTAGTGGATACACAGCCAGATAAAGTCAAAAATGCTGCACAAAAAGCGCTCAATTTAAAAAGTGTTGTCATGAATTTTCTCGAAATAAAAAGCACCCAAAGCCAATCTGGCTTTGGGTGAGCTAAAGGCTTAGAAGTGTGTGAATTTCAGACCAACTTTATAGCTTGGACCGTATTCTTCATATTGAGCGTTATAATTACGGTTGCTGTTATAGTTGTAATACACTTCATCAGTAAGATTCTGAGCATTAAAGAACAGTTGCATATTTTTGTTAAAATTCACATGTCCACTAAAATCAAGAAATACTTGATCATCGGTATATAAATCTTTCTCAAGATCATCGACATCCGAAACTTCATTGAGATAACGTGATTTATAGTTGGCCGCAAGACGTAGGCCGAACAGATCATTTTCCCAACCAATCATGGCATTGCCTACAACTTTGGATTGGTGTGGAAAGTTAATGGTTCTGGTCATTAGTTCACCATCTACCATGCCATCAATATCTGCTTTAGCACGGCTGAAAGTACTATTTAAGCCAAAGATAAAGTTGTTCCATTTTTGGCTATAACCCAGTTCTACACCATAAATTTTAGCAGATGAGCCGTTTTTGAAAGTTAGTGCCTCATCAAAATTAGCCCAGTCCCCTGTACCTGCTACATTGGAGTTATAAATAAAGTGCTCAATATCTTTATAAAATGCATTCATGGAAATAATGCTGGCATCACCCAAGTATTTCTCTACACCTAAATCAAAATTTGAGGCTTCAAGTGGCTTGAGATTTGGATCACCAAACTCAGCTTCATCGCCATCAATGTAAATACCTGGTCGTGACTGTTCGAAGTTCGGACGTACCACGGTATTGGTCCATGCTGCTCTTAGAATGGCATCTGCACTTAACTGATATTTAAAATGTAAACTTGGTAACCAATGATCATAATCATTTTTGGTAGAAATATTGGTGGTTTCCCCATCTAGGATTCGATAGCCTTGAGTTTCAAAAGCAGTATCTTCATAGCGTAAACCCGCAATGACGCGTAAACGATCAAAATCAATTGTATTCATGAAATATGCCGCATGAATATCTTCGGAGCTTTTATAGTCATTAATTACGGATTCTTCATCATCAACCCAATCTTCTAGGTTCAATTGAGCCAGTTGATTATGGATTGGAGCACTAGACAACGTTGGGCCGAACTGTGCAAGTTCATAGTGACCATTTTGTCCAAAATGTGCAGGTAAAGTTTGTAAATCCTCTACTTTCCAGATATCTGTATTATTCGTTTTAGTTCGCTGACTGACTTTTGCACCAAATTTAAAAACAGAAGCATAATCTTTGATCAAATAGTCTCGGCTAAGATCAAACTTGGCATTTTTCTCTTTATCTTTGGCAGTACTTTTTTCCCATTCTACTTCATCAAGCTCATACTGTGCCGGATCATACAAGCTAGCATTACCTTTAACCACGGGGATACGTGTACTTGTGTACTCTACATCCTCAAACTCACCTGCAAACCCTGCTTCAGCAATCCCACCAGGATTCTTTTCTGATGCTTCACTGTAGCCCACTTGTGTTTCTAGTGTCCATTGGTCAAAACGATTTTTGCCACCTAGTACAAAAGATTTGATTTCCTGAGTTTCCTCACGTTCTTTTAAACTGCGAACTACCTCTGCATCACTTGGAGTATGCATTGCCAATGGGTCTGAAAACTCAACACCCATACCTTGACGCGTTTCATTGTCTTTAAAGCGGCTATACAATGTCCGTAAATAGTATTCACTGTTCTTATTTGGACGATAGTCAAAATTTAGTCCGGCACCAAGTCTCTCACGTTCAATATCATATTGACGCAGTTCAGTTTCTTCTAACAGGTGATCGTCCCATGCTCCACCTGTTTCAACGTTATCTGAGCCAAAAGTGCGCTCTTGCCAACTTAGTGCTGCCGCAATACCAAGATTGTCAGTACCCGAACCTAGACTAAACTTTTGACTGACCGCGCCTGAAACTTTAGGACTATACTCTTCACGTTTATCATCATAACCACCTTCAACCGCAGCAGTATAGAACAGACCGTCATGATCAAAAGCAGATAAACTCTCTACCTCAATTGTTCCACCAAGTGAATTTGCATCCATATCTGGGGTCAAAGTTTTAACAACAGTTAATGACTGTACAAGTTCTGCTGGCAATACATCTAGCGCAACTCCACGACGTCCTGCTTCTGGTGCTGGGACTAAGGTGCCGTTAATAGTGACGGTATTCAGATCAGCTCCTAAACCTCGCACAGTCACAAAACGACCTTCACCTTGGTCACGTTCTGTAGAAACACCAGGAATACGTTGTAGTGCTTCAGCAGCGTTGTCATCTGGCAGCTTCGCAATAGCATCGGCATGTACTACACTAGCTATAGAGTTTGATTTTCGTTGTTCTTTCAAGGCTTCATTAATACTTGCTGCTTGACCTACAACACGAACATATTCAGTTTTTGTTTCTGCAGCCATACTTTGACCAATAGCTGTTATACATAAAACTAAGGTAGTGACTTTAAAAGTGAAAGGTGTTTTTTTCTTACTGCGATGAGTGCTCATTTGTTATTTCCCCAAATAGCGCAACGGCTGTTTGTTGAGCACCTTAAATATGCATAATGACTGAATGATGACAGGAAAAAAATCTAAAAATCAGAGAATAAACTTTTTAGATCATTTTGAGCTAATTTGATGGGACTATATCTTTCATTGCTCAAGTAGACTGAACTAAGTGAATGTGAATTATAGAATTAAAAGGGAGTTAAGTAGATTTTTGATATTTATAGTGAGCTAATTTGAAAAGTGGAAGAAAATATATTTGCAATGAAACTGTCATAGAATGCTGATTAGCTTTATCAAAACAATAACCACACCCCTGCTATGTTAAAACCCTTTCTACACTATCCACGACACTTTTTATTGATTATCACTGTTGCTCTGATCTGCTTAGCTTCATTTATTTTTTTTGGTAGTTTCAAAACTCAAAATGAAATTCAGGTCATTGATATTCTTGGAGAGGGGCTGGCCTGTATACTCGTTTTATTATGGATTTATCTCATTCTTAAAAGTCGCCCGAGAGGATATGTGACGAGCTATTTTTACTGGGGTCTGGTATGTGTATTTTTAGCTTTATGGATGGATGTATTGGATGAATTTATATCAATACCCAAAACACTGATTTGGGATGATTTATTAGAATCTTTTACTACACCGATAGGCTTTGTTGTACTTACTGCAGCTATGATTAACTGGCACAAAGAACAATTGGTATTGTCCAAAAAGCTACAAACTAAAGAGCATGTATTTCGGGATCATCGTTTATTTGATGCAATTACCCCCTTGGCAGATGCTCAATACTTTAAACAACAATTACAATATGAAATAAGTCAGCAAAATAATTCAGAAAAAAGCATACATCTGATGATGATCAATCTAAAGAATTTAACTTTGATCAATAGACAATTTGGTTTTGAATCAGGTAATCAAGTGCTATCTATGATTGCTCAGACGATAAGTATGAACATAAGACCTTGTGACTTAGTTTGTCGTTTAGCAGGAGATAAGTTTATTTTGATGTTAATTGATTTGACAGAACTACAAGTCGAAATGATGGCTAGAGAATTACAAAAATGTATTCAGTCACAAATATTTTATACATCTGAAGATTTTCATAAATTTAAAATAGATTGCAGCTATAGCATTAGTCAAGTACATCAAGAAAATCCAGCTGTAGAAATTCAAAAACTATATAAACAAATCAAAAGTCAGCAGCATCGAAAGCTAAAAAATGTAAAGGTTTCGGTATGAGCTATCAAAACGATCAATTGATTTTACCCACATATCTGGCCCCTGCATTATTGATTGATTTGGCTGAGCAATACGGTGTAAATCCCAATATTATTTTAAAGGGAACGCCCGTTTTTCTTGAGAGTTTGATCACAGAGAATCATGCTGTAAGTTTAGAACAACTGATACAAATGATACGAAATATGCATGAGAGTATTACCCATCCGGAAGTTCAATTTCTGTTTGGGCAACGTTATATTGAAACTTTAACTCACCCTGCCTTAAATGCAATTGCCTACAGTCAGAATATAAAAGAAGCCGTACAACGCTATGTTGAATTTCATATATTCCTAACCCCATGGTGCATTCCCGTTGCATTTTATTCGGAAAAAAAGATCATTCTATTTTGGTTAAATAATCAGGAGATCCATGCTAATTATTTAGCAATTAGTGCTATGACCGCCCTTAGGGCTATTTTGATGAATAGCATGCAAGAGGAATTGAATATTACTTATAGTTTTGTGGGTGACGAGCCAAAATTTATCGAACAATTTTGGGAACATCTTGGAGATGACATTAAGTTTAACACCCTTGTCAATGCCATGCATATCGATATTTGTGAGAGCCAACAAAAACAGAGTTATCAAACTAGTGCAATGCGTCAAGCTTATTATCGACAAGCTAATTTGGTACAACAACAGTTAGGATTAGAACAGAGTTTTCTTCAAAAAGTTTATAATTTTCTTATTCGTAATATTCATCAATTACCGAATCTTGAGGAATGTGCTGAATATTTTCAAATGAGTATTGCTAGTTTTAAAAGAAGATTACATAAACATCATACTAGTTATCAGCAACTATTAGACCAAGCTAGATTATTCACATCAATACAATTAAAAGAATTACATCATTATAGTGATGAGCAAATAGCAAACTATTTAAATATTAATGACATACATAATTTTAAAAGAGCATTTAAGCGTTGGAGTAGCCTAGTTACATTCTAAGTGAGCTACCTCTAGTGGGCTGGACTATCACCACCTTCCTAAAAAAACACCAAAATATCTCTCTTGTGATCATGGTCCCTTAATTATGGGTATTGATCTAAATGCCAAGGTTGAGCAGAGTCTAGAGCAAGGTAAATCAAGAGATGGCCGTTTGGGGTTATAGTCACTTCTACTACAGCCCCTTAAATAATTATATTTCTCTTTAAATGATGAACATAACTTTGAAATATAAAACTATTTATTTTGCTATAAAAAAACCACCAGTAATGGCGGTTTTTTATCAATGACAACTTATGCGTCATGTGACGGTCACTTATCGTATTTTATAAGTTTGGTACTTCTTACTTTATTTTAAAATGATGTTTCTCAGGAATAAGTTTTATTTTTATCGATTTATAAAGTCGCTCTTCAGAATTTTCTGCTGATTTTGTCACTTTATCAGCAAATTTCTGATCAGACATAAGCATGGCATATGTTTTATAACCTATTTCAAGCGCTTGTGTTTTATTGCCTTCTTCTTCGAACTGTTCAATTAATTTGTTGATCTTTTTAACACTGATATCATTCATGTAATTGACTCATTCCCACTTGATTTTTACTTTAGGGTTGTATTGTTACAGTTTAGTTAAAATAAGTTTAAATCATTGCAAATGATTGTCATTTATACAATGACTTGAAATTTTTCGTTAAATAATTTGATTCATTAATTGTTGCTGGGCAATATGGACTGCCTGTCCATTGCCAGCCTGACATTGTATCCAGGTATCATCGGCTTGTAATTCCCATGCACGCCGATTATCTTGAAGATAATTCATTAAGCCCTCTTCCAGAATTTGTTTACGAAGTTTTTTATCTTCGATTGGGAAACAGGTCTCGATGCGAGAGAATAAATTACGCCCCATCCAATCTGCACTGGCGCAAAAAAGTTTACTTTCACCCTGATGGTAAAAATAATAAACCCGGGTATGTTCTAAAAAACGTCCCACAATTGAGCGGACTCGAATATTTTCAGAAAGTCCTTTCACTTGTGGGCGTAAGCAGCAAATTGAACGGATAATCAAATCGATTTGAACGCCCGCTTGAGACGCTCTATACAGAGCATCAATTAGTTGAGATTCAGTTAAGGCGTTGACTTTAATAATAATCTGCGCTTTTTTGCCCGCTTTGCTATTTTCAGTTTCATTTTCAATGAGTTCAATCAATTGAGAATGCAGAGTAAATGGTGCATGAAAAAGTTTTTTCAATTTGACCATTTTCCCCATGCCTGTGAGCTCCTGGAAGACTTTATGGACATCTTCACAAATATCAGCATCACTGGTCAGTAGTCCATAATCAGTATAGATTTTGGCATTCATTGCATGATAGTTACCTGTGCCTAAATGAACATAACGTTTAATCTTGTCTACTTCACGACGCACGATCAGAATCATTTTGGCGTGGGTTTTATAACCAACGATCCCATATACAACAACCGCCCCAGCTTCTTGTAATAGATTGGCAACTTCGATATTTGACTCCTCATCAAAGCGAGCACGTAATTCAATCACTGCTGTGACTTCCTTACCATTTCGTGCTGCTTCAGCAAGGACTTGCACAATTTCAGAATCTACACCACTACGATAAAGGGTTTGTTTTATGGCTCACACATGTGGATCACGGGCTGCCTCTTTCAGTAGCTTAATGACCGGAGCAAAAGAGTGAAAAGGGTGATGTAATAAAACATCTTCGGTTTTTAATACCTCAAATATGGATTTTTTCCCATACAACACTTTCGGTAATTTTTGTACATGGGAAGGAAAACGTAACTCAGGCAAATTAAAGTTCGATATAAAGCGCGCCAGATTAAGCGGGCCATCAATACGATAGAGTTGCTCTTGCTTAAGATCAAATTGTCCAAGTAAATAATCAATAATATTTTCAGGGCAATTTTTAGTCACCTCAAGTCTTACAGCCCGACCAAAGCGTCGTGAGGATAGTTCATCTTTTAAGGCAATTGCTAAGTCTTCAACATCTTCTGAGATAGTTAAATCTGCATTACGTGTGACCCGAAATTGATAACATCCAGTGGTGGTCACCCCTGGAAATAATTCATGAAGATGTTGCTGAATAATGGCTGAAAGTAGAATGTAGTGTTCATCCTCACCAGAAATATTTTTAGGTAACTTCACTAATCTAGGTAATGATCGTGGTGCTGGAACAATCGCTAAATTAATTTTTCGTCCAAAGGCATCGTTGCCTTCCAAAGTGACAATAAAATTTAAGCTTTTATTGGCTAAACGAGGAAAAGGGTGTGCGGGGTCTAGACTGATAGGCGTGACCACAGGTTGAACTTCATGATGAAAATAATTTTTAATCCATTCTTTATGTTTTTCAAGGATGTCACCATACTGAATGAAATGAACGCCATGTCCTTGCAGTTGTGGTAAGAGATTATAATTAAGAATTTTATACTGTTCTTCGACAGCTTCGTGTGCAAGTTTGGAAATGGTGGTGACTATATCTGAGAGTAGTAAGTCATCTGGATGAGTTCTAGCATGATCTGAAAGTTCAATTTGTTGCATTAAACTGGCAACTCGTATTTGAAAAAATTCATCCAGATTACTTGAAAAAATAATTAAAAAATTGAGTCGTTCAAGTAAAGGATATTCAGTATCTTTCGCCTGTGCCAATACTCGCTTATGAAATTCAAGTAAGGAAAGGTCCCGATTAATATAAGTTTTTAATGTATGTATGGAAGAATTTGAAGGCACATTTAAAGCAGTCATTTATGGCTCTTATAAAGTTAGATTGCAGCGCTGAAGGAAGCTAATAAAAATTCTTTTAAAGCCTTTGAAAGAGGTTAATTAATTCTTCGTAAATAAAAAATGATTAATTCTGCAAGAAGGCTAAGAATTTAATTTTATTCAATTAAGTATTCTGTGACTGCTTCATGACATTTTTATGACATCGTATTGTATTGTTATTTCATGTGGGTAATATTTAGACTTTTATCTGAGTTTAGAAGAAAGGGACAACGTTAATTTAAACCGAGACAACTTGAGGGGCTTAATGAGAAAATTTCTAGAAAAGCGATTTCACTGAGACTGTTATTCATAGTGTCATCATGTATGAAAACTAAGCTATTTTGAATCTTAAACACTATTCAAAATCATTAGACCTCTTGTGAAAGTATCGTTTTACCTATTTTTTGAATTAGCTAAAACCTTATAAAATATACCTTTTTTTGTTTAAATTTTGACTAACGCAAGAGTCTATTATGAATATATAAATGCCCCGCTTCTTAATGTCTTTATTTAGTCTTCATGATGTAAAAAAGGTTAATTGATATTTAACAAAAAAATAAATTATTTTTTCATCATATTGAAATAATTTGATTTTATATTTAGGTGAAAATAATTATTGATACACTATAAATTGATCTGTTTAATTTGGGAGAGTTAAACAGATTTTTTTCTTGAAAAAAATTATTTCTCTCCTAGCCGAAATTCTTCCGGCACTAACAGCCCCTTCAAGTTATTGAGCGGGTTTTTTCTTTTCTTGAATCGTACCGGGTTTGTCGGAGCCTTTTGTATTTCATTAGCTTATATTAAAACCTGCGCACCAACTTTTAATAATTGAAATTTCTCAGCTGTATAGGTGCATAAAGATCATTAAAAAATAAGCTAAAGCATCTTCTCGGATTCACAACTCACCTTAGGAATATCCATCATCTAACAAACTGAATATCTTAAGGAATTTTTTTAATTGTATTTCTCTTAATAAAAGTCAATAAGTTGATAAGAGCAAGATTGAGATGGTGACTGCTTAACTCACGATGAATTCTCCAATAATATCTTTTATTTAAGCCATAACTTGCTCTAGATTTTTACCCTAATTTACCCCATTATCCTTTTAAACAACTACTGCTTAATTTCTATATAAATGTTCAAATCAGAACGCTATTATCATACTGACTACTTGGGCGAAGCTGGAGTCACAGAAACCTGTCTATACAGCCTTTGCAATCTCATTCAGACTAATGCAGATCTAAGTTATGCTCTATTGCTGACGAATGATCAGTCCCATGGATTCATACTTAAAGATCAATCTGACAGTTATTACATCATCCGTTCAGGCTTTACATCAGGTTATCCAGGCGAAGGACCAAAAGGGCTAGCAAAAGCTTTAACTATTTTGAATAAACATCAAATCGAAACCGAAGAAGTCACGATTCCTGCAAAACTGATGAACAAAGTTAATCATTCATCATTAAGTGACAATGATATTGATTTTATTTTTAGAGAAAAAGTGATTCGGCCTATACGTCTACATGACTATATTTACTCATTCCAAAATGAGGTAGCATCTTCTCATCTTAAGCGTTATTACCCGCTTGAACTACCCTACTCGATTATTGACGATAGAATTTTTGATCTTGCTTTACTCTTTAAACAAGACCCAGACTCAGCTCTAACAAAAGCATATAAACGCTTAGAAGATATTGTTAGAGAACGTACAGGCTTGAATGAACATAGTACTAAGCTTTTTTCTCAAACATTTAATACATTCAATGCCTCACTGACTTGGCTTGTGCCTGATAAATCTGAAATTGTGGGTCGGGTTAACATATTTATTGGTACCTATCAAGCTTTCAGAAATGCGCGAACACATCGTGAGAAGGATGAAAGCCAAATTCATCAATTCCGGGAATTTTTACTAATTAATGAATTATATTTATTGGAAGCAGAGGCAAAAAATATAAGCTAGTATTTTATTATTAAATAAGAAAATACTTTTCTAAATATACCGGATGTTAGTTTACAGCTTTTAAAAGGCTTTTTAAATTCTCGAAAATTTGTCCAGTGACAACATCCTGAGACTCTTTCCAGATATTACCTAACTTATTAATAACAGGCAAAACAGAAGCGGGTTGTATAGGCTGATTTCCATTCATAACAAAAGGGCCATCCGTTTCAGTTAATATTCGATTTTTTGGTATTTGACTGACAAGTGACCTACCTCTATCACCTGATAACATCCTTTGATTAATCGAAAACCAACACCCTCTATCAATAGCTCTTTTTAAATCTTTTTCCTTACCCGTATACCAATGTAAAATTGGAATACCATTGTGAAAATAAGTATCTAATCCGTCTAAAGTTGCTTCTACGGCATTAAGGCTATGAATGGTTAATATTTTAGGTGACGAACTATTAGCTTTTTGCAAAATATGTTTAAAAACTTTACTTTGTATATTTTGATGGGCTTTCAGTGCTGATGAACCATCCAAACCAATCTCACCTATATACTTTGTTTCATTGATTAGTAAATCAAATAAATCTAACTCTTCAAAACGCTCATGTGCTATTTGAGGATGTAATCCAAGTGCTGTTTGAATTCGCTTATGGTTTTCAGTAAGCTTCTTCGTACCAAACCAAGCTTTTGGCGTAGTTGTTACTGACAAAATATAATTTGAATCTCCACAAGCTGATACCACAGCTTGTGGATTATTATATAAGTCCAAATGACAATGAAAATCGATCAACGGAGACATTAAATATTTACACCTAGATTCTCTTTTTTTAGATACTGCTCTACCTCCGTAAACCCTCTTAAAACAGTATCAATGATTTGCTGACGTTCCTTAGGCTCTATTGGCAAAAATCCAGATTTTGCTACCCACAAATTTGTGTTGCCAGTATTCTTAATTTTGCTTATCGCCATAACCATAGACATTAGGTCATCCCTCTGCTTATCTCGTTTAATTACATCATTTAAAACAGAATATTGATAATCAGTTAAATCTTTAAATTGAGATGCATTAAATGAGGCACGCCTAATTAAACACGGTAGGCACTTACCACATTGCACTCCAGACCTCTTCCATTTCCCACAGGATACTGTATCAGTAGCAACCTTTTTCAATAACTTTTGATCTTTACATTCGAGCATCATTTCTCCTTTAGTCTTTAACTGATAAGGATTTAATAACTCTACTGGCAAGCCTATACTTGAAAAAAGTTCATTTAATTTTTTTAGAAAGTATGGATGTGTTGTTCGCGTACTTAATGAACCTATTCGCCTAGGAGTGAGTGGAGGGTTAATAGAGATGAGGCCATTCTCGGGAATGTAAAGTGGTACTATCTTATTTGAATGATGGTTTTTACTCAAAGCAGTAGCGATTAAAGCTCCAAAGGCAATAAAGTTAAAACTACGCGTTCTCATTTGAACATCCGCAGGAATTTCTTTAACTTTCCGAGGATTTGCAACAACTTGAAATCTAGCATTAGTAAGTTTAAGCGTACTATAGACGCCATCTTGCTTTTGCCTATCTTTCGGATATGCATGGCTAACTAAAACTGAACTCTTACCTGAATTCTTTAAATCAATTGCACCAATTGTACTATCTAACCCTCCTGAAAATAAGCAAACAGAATCATGATTCTTTATGAAAATTTTCCTTGCTTTAAGACTTGTCATCATTTTAGGAATTTTAAAGTCGCTTTGCCTAAATTCAAAATCCCATAAATCTCCGCTTAAAAAATGCAGAGTTTCCTTTAATAGTTTTTTTTGCTTATCCCAAAGACTAGGATTTAACACTGGAAGATTGATCTTGAATTGGCGACACCATGCATCTTCTGCTCGACTATCCCTCTCAACAAAAGTATCAGCAGCTGTTACCGCTAAAGATAACATCATTAAATCGAATGCTGTTTCATCAGCTTCTTCTTGAAGTCTTCTAAATTCAATTAGTGCTGCTCCACCAATACTATTGTATTTGCCAGAAACAGCAGACTTCCCAAACATTAAAACAGGTAATAATCGATCTGATAAAGGTGGTAATTTTGCACTATCAGTATCAAAATAAAGCTCAATCATTTAAATAGTCCTCCCATTCACCCCAAATATCTTCTAATGCTTTCATTTGTATATTTTCAATATCTTTTCTTGTTAATGAATTCGCACCATTCTTTAATTGCTTACTCATATGATTATCCACTGAAGAATTTATTAAGGAACGTAGATCCTGCTCAAGACTAGCAACACTCTCAGGCGTATCAGCTTTATCGAAAGCAGCCCTTGAGTCTAAAACGATTTGTTGAAATAAATACTGCTCTGTATAATTCAGCATTAAATCAATAATCATATCGCTAGAAATTTGAGTGAAATCAAATTCATCCATCCCATCTAAACATTCAGCTAAAGATTGATTCAAACTTGCCCTGATTCGCTCAGAGTCTCCATCAATAACTAAAAGGTTTTCTATAATTTGATCAATGACAATATCAATAGGCTTACCATTTAGATCTGATATTTTCAGGTTTAAATAGTCATTTCCAGCTTGAATATTCTGGAATAAATCAAATAAACCTCCACCAGTTGAAATAAGTTTTTGGTAACGTTTAGGACCTACCTTTTTTCCACCTGTCGCATTCTTAGCATAATGACCAATTGCTTTTCTTAAGTTCGTACCACTTGGACCCGACGGTTTATTCGCAGCTTTTCCTAAATACCCCCGAAACTCACCTAGAGTATTATCTATTCCACATGCAATTGATTCTCCCCCCTCATTTGCCCAAGATGGCACTAATGGAGTCTTTCCATTTGGCCCCTTACTTGAAGTTGATGTTCCCATAATCCCTTCCTTTTAATAACTTATAAATTAGTTGTTAAACCAAACTTCATCTTTAATAAGACTTTTAAACCAAGGTTTAAGTTTTGGCATAACCTCTGAAATAAAGGCTTTGAACTGTGCCCTAGTTTCTTCTAATTCTTGTGCTAGTAAAAAAGCACCAGCAAAACCTGAAGGTATTTCACTCCAATTTGAATGTTGTCTTAATTCTTCTAAAATTAAACGCATTACATCTTTTTCTTCCCCTTGAGGAATTGTTCCAATTGCTTTAATTGCAGATGGCGAAGATACCTTGGATGTTCTTATTAATAGCCTATACGCACTATCTGCAATTTCAGATAAACCTCTAGAAACTATGCGAAGTGGGACAGTTTCTTTACTTAAATAAACAAGTGGTCTTAAATCTCTATCTGAAATAGACGGTTCCAAATTTACCCAATCAAAAAGGAAGACTTTGTGTTCTTTCCAATCTTTTGGTAATTTTTCTTCAAAAGCTTCGAGATCATTTTTAACAGCCTCAAGCTGTCTAAATAGTTCTGGCTTTCCATCGGCAGTGGCATTAATTTCATTGTAAAGAATAGATATCGCTGTTGATTTACAGCATCTTTCAAACAATGCCATTTTTGCTATAAGTTTCAAATCTACAGGCATCTGTCGGGCGCTTGCTATCATATTTCGCATACTTATAACATTTAGCATACGCTTTACAATTCTTGGATTACCTTCAACGCTTTTGGAGGTTGCCAATAATGGTGCTATACGATCAGCTACAGTAAAATCATTTAAAAGATTAAATGCACTTGGACCATCCGAATCTAAGAGTAACAAAGCTTTCTCCACGCTAATTGGATCTTCTTTCCAAGAAAGCCTCAAATTCTTTTCTAAACCAGTTCTTAATTTTTCTATTTTAACCTGTTGCTTTCCATAGGTTTCGTGAATTGATGCATAAAGTAAAAATAAATATGCTCTAACTTCACGAGTACTAATTTTTGGAACTTTAACTGGAAATTGAATTAACTTATCCAAATAGTCTGTAATGTGTTTTTCATCTATACCATTAAAGTGTTCTTTAACAGCATGTCTTACCATATCTTCATCAGCTGCTATCACAAAAGCGGTATTGGGCATAAATAAAAATAAGCGTAATGATTCCAATGTTTGTATAGTCTGCTTTGGTAAACATCTATCTAGATTGTCTACGAAGATGACTATTTTCTTGTTAAATCCCACAAGCAAGTCTGCAAATTCTGTTTTTAAAGCAGCTATTTCTTTCGGTGCAGATGTCATTTCTTCATTCAAAAGTTCTTTTAAACTACTCTGACCATCTTTTATTATTTGGCTTATTGCCTCACCATCTTCTGAATCAGCTTTCCCTTTAATCCCATCACCAATAGCTTCAACTGCTTTGTATGCAGCACCAAAAGTTGGTACTCCAGCCATCCAAGAAGCACCTTCTGCAGCCATTGCTAACAAGCGTAATTTATTTACTCGTTTAGTTATTGTCTTTGTTTTGTCTAAAAGGGTCTTATTGCCCTCTACAAGTTTGGCTATCTCCAAAGTAACAACTTCAATTAGAGCGGCTCTTGCATCATCAAATCCCTGATAGAGCCATGCATCAAACTTAATAAGAATATAATCTTCTTTATTTTCTGTTTTTAGCCTTTGTTCAATTAAATTTAATATTGTTGATTTTCCTGTTCCCCAAGAACCAAATATTCCTATTGAAATCGGTAACATCTTAGGATTACTTAATACATTGACTACTATCTCAGATGCTTCAGAATAATTTAAAAAATCTTGTTTTGACTCAATATCTGACCACATAACATTATTTTTCGCAGGTTTCTATCTTGTTCTCAATGTAGCAATAAATATTTAAAATTCAATAAATAAAAAGTCTATGAGCATCCCCAAAGAAAATAATTATTTTCTTCTGTTTGAGCATATGCCCATTCAGCAACTTTATGAGATCTATCTTTATCCGTGAGAAAACCCAATACAGATAATAAGTAAAGCAAACTTATAGGTACTGCTAAAACTGCCGGATTGCAAAATCAGCTGAATATTTTTCAAAAACTGCAATTGCTCTTGAGCAGTTGGGACTAAATTAAGTATGCCTTTTCCACAGCAGATTTAACCACTTTTCTTCTCGGTCTGATCTTTGATCTACAGTGATCCATTGTTTTAATAATTGAAAGCCCATCACCTGATCCAACAAATTCTGCGCCTGTTATTCATTTAAATCCGTAAATGCACGTCCATTTTTTCTCGATCACCATCACCATACTTAAATGACATATACAAGACACCATTCACTTTAAGTACTTTTAATAATCTTAGTATCGCATCAGCTAAACATTCACACTCACAGTGCAACAACGACGCACATGCCCAAACTCC
Source organism: Acinetobacter lwoffii (assembly GCF_024129685.1). GTDB lineage: Bacteria > Pseudomonadota > Gammaproteobacteria > Pseudomonadales > Moraxellaceae > Acinetobacter > Acinetobacter lwoffii_X. Next base: position 23,910 of record NZ_JAMXXL010000032.1, read on the forward strand.
ATCATAAGCTTGATCAGCATCAAGCTCATAAAAGCTCTGTAACTTAATAGGAATACCTATAAGCTGAGTTGCTTTTTTAATGAGTTCTTCTGAATAGTCTATTGCATCGACCAGATAGCCTTTATTTTTTAAAAGCAAGAGTATCTCGTCCCGAGCCACAACCAATATCAAGAATCCGAGTACCTTCAGTCAATTTAGCTAAAAATGGCTGATATAGGCTTTCCATATCAACGTCAAACGTTGAAAATATAAATTCTTCTGCATGCTTATTGTAATAGTCTATTGTTTTCATTACGGAAAATTAGGCTAAAGGACATTTTTAGTCTACAAGGAAATAAAAAAATAAGGGAGCTAAAAGCATCCCTTATTCTCGACTCGCCAACTTACTTTCAATCCATTGATGGATCTCATAAGCTGACCAGCCGATACGATTTTGAGTAATTTTAACTTTCTTTGGAAAAGTTGGATCATAGTAAGGTGAGTCCTCATCCATCATCTCGTAGATGGTAGAACGCCCCACACCGACAAATTCTACGACCTGCTTAATACTGATGAGTTGATTCATTTGAAATGTTTGACCGATAAACGCATTCATGAGGCTAGCTCCTAATCATTGATGCGAGCGGCTATTCGCTCAAATAATAGAGCTGGTCTGTAAAATTTAACGTTAGCTATCTTCTCTCCTCTCGCTTAATTCACAGCTCTTACACTTTGCTGTAACCCCTGCTGAATATCCTGTACAAATCCTTCAGGTGAAGTCTGTTCCTCCACCGCCCGGTTTTGTTCTTGTTCAGGGTAATATTCTTTCAGCACATCCAACCCTTCCTCTATATCTGTCTCAAATCGCGCATTCGCAAAACCTCGTCTGGCGATATGGTCTACCGCCTCTTGATAGAATCCCGCTTGTTTGCTGTACTCATCAATTTGCTTGGCTTGAGCAATCGCATCATTCAGACTAATGCCCTCTCGTAAAGTTAGATCCACGTAATACACAGGCTGACGATAGCTTTGTGTGGTACTTTTGCCTCTTAAAGTGAGTTGTAATGGCAAGCAAGACAGCAAGCCCCCTGAAGCTGCGTCGTAATAACTCAGCCGTGCAGCCAAAGTCCGAATACTGTTAAAACCTGTGGTTCTAAAGATGAAGGTACCAAACTCATCCGAGTCATCCAGGTTCACATGTAAACGTCCATAAGGTTTGCAGTTTCCACCTTGTGCCAGAGGACATAAATCTGGCGATGAACAGGGATGTTGCTCTACACCTTGATTGGTTAAACGCTGGCAGGTTTCTCCATTGCCGACACAGACTGGCCGTCCAGTCTGTCGATCAAACAGGCTATATTCTGCGCGTAGGTTTAAGTCAGGATCATTGAAGATCATTCTGACAGGAATTGAGCGTAGCTTTTGATTGGGAGTATTGGCTCGAAGCTGTTCATCCAGTGGGTGTTTCACCCATCCTTCTTTGCTTTGAATTTGGGACGTAATGGTGAATTGATCATCTTTTTCAGGTAGGCGTTTGCCATTCTTTTCTACTACCCGACCAATACTGATACGCCCTAGAGCTGGTGGTGTAATCGCTAAACCTTTAATCATTTTATTTTCCTCAATTTGATTTTGTACAGATCATCTAGCTTTATGTAGATCACCTGATTCAAGAAATATGTATATAGCTCACTACAAAAGCCGCCACCGTTTACCCTCTATTCCTAGCGAATGGAGGGCCGGGAGCGGTTTTTGTGCATCGCTATTTGAATGGGCTGAAACAGGCTAGTCGGTATAGATATTGAATCGACGACTGCCCTACTTTTGAAGTGGATAAAGCTCGATGAGTTCAGGTTGGTGCTGAAGTAATGCTTTGGTATTTAGACTGATGGAATCCTTGGCTTTCTTCCAGACCACAGAGCCATTGGCAAAGGTGGCTCGTTCAGCATCTTTCATCAGCATCTGGATATGATGCTTCAACTGGTCAAAGCGTTCCTGCTTATGCTGGATCTCTTCCTTCATTTTGATGAGCTGATCAAACATCAAATTGGCATTTTCATTTTGCGAAAGATCTTCAACGCTCAGCGGGATATGCGCTGGATAGAGTTGCAGAATGGCTTTGGCTGCGGATTCACTGGCATCGACTGATGGCGGTGTATCGTTTTCCACACATTCCCAGAAATAACGCTCTGCCTGAATGATGTGTTGAATCACTGATTCAGAACGGCTAACTTTGAAGATTTTGGTTTCATGCCCACAGATCAGAACACAGACATGTGCAGCCTGTTTGCCTGTTACCGCAAGTTGGTGTTGCACCTGACACAGCACATATAAAGGCACACCATCTCGCCATAGTCTGGCACCATGTTCCCCAGCTGTTTTACATTCCAGAATCTGCACGTCATCGCTACCCACGACCGAATAATCTAGATTTGCCAACATAAAGGCTTTGTCTGGATCGGGATGCTGAAGCACGGCATTCACTCGTCTCACTTTATTATTGGTATGCAGGCTGTAGTACTCAGCCACCAATGGCTCTAGCTGTTTGCCCCAATACAAGGGAGCAACGCGTGAGCTGTCATCATCAACGTTCTGCTGAGTTCGACCAGTTTTAATCATCCACAGTTCCAGCATCGACATGTAGGGATTCAATCCACATGCGGTTGCGGCATCACTACTGCCAATCCCTTGCTTACGCACTTCTAGCCATTCTTTGTAATCCATGTTTTTGGTATTGGCTAAACGTTTGGCGGTCGCTGTTCGTTTAGCTGCGGTATTTGATTCATTCATCTCATTCGGAATTGGAAAATGAGGGAGTTGAGAGGTATTTATCGGTGCAATCTGATTCATGCTTTGATCCTTATAAATAGTGAGGTCTGTAAAATTTTCGGCATAAAAAAAGCCACATCTGGAGATGTGGCAAAAGGGAATTTTCACTGGAGAAGGATCATCTACATGATCCTTGACCATTACGTTACGAATACTGGCTTGAAAAGCTTAGACAGCTAAACGTAGTGCCTGTTCCAGTCCACGCTGCTTTAACGCAGCACCTGCACCAAACCAGGCTGAATCGAGGCGGTGATCCGTACTCATGGCACGACGTTCATAATCAGCAAACTCTGTAATACTGCACAGTAAGCCATAAGCAGTATCTTTGGCTGAGCTGAGTTCTGCACCACGTCCTTGCCCATTAAACATATCCATGACTTTAGTCATGGCGCGTCCATTCGGTTCAGACTTTTCTTTGGCTGGATTTGGGTTAGCAATATTGCGATAGAATTGAATGATGTTCTCCTCCTGATCGGCAACACTCATGCTGGTATTGTTAAACACTGCATCAAAATAGGCAGCTGCTTCACCTTGGGTCACTTTACGTTGAGTCAGCTGTTTCATCTCGTACATATGTTCATCCCAGGCACGAACTGAAATACCCAATTGCTGTTTGACCTTATCAGCATCAAACTTGGTACTGTGTGGCACTTTCACCACACCTGCACTGCTGCTTTGTCCACGTAGGGCAATGGCTAAGGTGTTATTGCATACCACTCGGATATTGGTGAATTGTGCCGTGGTAGCCAAAGTACCGTCACAGGCAGTTGCCAGCAGAATATAGCCATTGCTGACATCCTTACCCTTCAGTGCTGTGCTTTGTCCCGTACGGGCCAATGCCCAGAACTTCTTACCACCTTTCAGAACACCTGCGGTTTCCAGTTCAAAACCGGATTGCTCAGTCAGATCCCGGTAGAACTCCAGAATTTCCATCGGCTGCACTTCCTGATAGCGCTGACTCACTACTGACAAAGGTGCATGAGTATCTGAACGATACAGTACCCGCTGTTCTTCATAGGGCATGATAATGCTCTGCCCACGTTCATTTAGAGCCATGTAGCTGACATGGGAGGATTCAATCCGCCAATCCATACCTGCTTGCTGGGCCCAGACTTCAATCGGCTGATTCTGTGTCAGGTGATTACCTAAGCCATGCCAAGGGGTATCACCGACATAAGCCATTTGTTCAAGTTGATGTGCCATGTGATTGTTTCCTTATAAACAAAAAAACTGATCCTAGCCAAATAATTAGACAGCGGTTCCCTCTAAATTTTTCAAATATTCTTTTTCAAAAGCTTCGGGACTAACCCAGCCATTTGC
>NZ_JAMXXL010000033.1:0-27696 GCF_024129685.1 Acinetobacter lwoffii
TCGTATTTGCAGGGTTTTGGCATCTATACCAATATGTAGTTTACGCCATTGGCGACGATATTCAGGTCCATGTTTCTTGCGCTTCCATTCGACCTCACCTAGAAACTTCATGCCTGTAGAGTCCATGAGTAGATGCAGCCCATCTCTACTTTTTTGGTAGCTGATTACAATATCAATATGCTTTTGTCTTCTACATATGGTCGAATAATCTGGGGCCGTCCCATTTAAGCCAGAGAGTTTAATCAGACTTTGCACAAAGCCAGTAACCATACGTAAAGACAGACGAAATAAGGATTTAATCATTAAGCAGCATTGGATGGCTGCGTCGGAGTAGGTTTGATTTCGCCCTTGTTTGCCTTTTGATGGAGCATACCAGCAGGATCAAACCAAATGGCAATATTTCCGCGACTAATGAGTGCTCGATTATATGCGGGCCAATTGGTTGTGCGGTAGATTTTCTGTGTAGGCTTCTTCATTTGAAAATTATATCGCTGAAAAAGCCTTTACAGATAGGTTTGTGCAACAAAGCCGTTTCACGTGCGAAAGGTAAAGAAATTACACTTGATCTTTAATTATTCTCTCTTTAACAATTGAGCGAGAGCTCAATTGTTTTTTTTTAACCCTCTGCTGAAATTACATCCTGTTATTTGAAAGACCTAAAACGACTTGATAAGGTTTAAAACCCTCTAATACAGCCTCGGCAACTAATTGAATAAAAGCTTCAGTCTTTCCATAAGCCATCCATTGATCTAGGGCTTCATAGTAGGCCAATCGGTTTTCAACTGTGATGACGCAAGGTGGATAACCAGCTTTAAGCAATTCGAGATTCATCAATAGACGTGATGTACGGCCATTGCCATCAATGAATGGATGGATACCTACAAAATCAGCATGTACTTTAGCTCCACGTTCAATGGGGTGAAGCTTATGTGCCTCTGAATTATACCAATCAACTAACTGAGCCATCTTTTCATTTAATAATGTGTAATCAGGTGGGGTAGATGTAGCACCAGAGATTAGGACATTTTGTTGACGATATCGGCCAGCATTATCATCATCAATATTCTTTAAGATAAGCTGATGGATATTACGAATTTGCCATTCAGAAAAAGGCTCCTCTTTCCGAATAATATCTTCAACATAGTAAATTGCATTTCTATGGTTGATCGCTTCGAAGTGTTCTCTTAATGCCTTTCCACCAACAGTAATACCTTCGAGTACTACTTTAGTTTCTAGCAGGGTGAGTGTATTGCCTTCAATTGCATTCGAATGATAGGTCCAACGGACAATAAGATCTTCTTGTAAATTTTTGACAATTGATGGAGAAAGAGGGCGATGTTGATCTAATTTTTTCTTTAAATCATCAATAGTTTCAAACATAACCTTATCCCTGAATTTGTCTTAGTCGATAATACATGAAAAAAGAAATATCAGAAATGTAGTGATATATCATTACATTTTGTATTGGTTGTAAAAGTGGTAAGTGGACTTGCTCAGGGTATCCTAGAAATGGGACAACCTCATTTTGAAGACACATGGGGGCGTTTATGGAAAACTTTAATCTTAAGCCAGTGGAATCCTATTTTTCTCAACATTCCTGTAAAAAGCTTGATTTATCAAAACCAAAAAGCTTATTACGATGCATTGCAAGCGAGGACAGATCGTTCAGATTCTGCACCTTCTATTAGGTTTATTTTGCAGATGATTCTAGATGCAATACTTAGTTCTGATGCCAGCGATCAAGATACCGCTCAAGCTAGCGTACAAGTTAGCGATCAAGTTAAACGTCTCATCCAGAATATGGAGCAGAAAGAATATAACTTAACTGAGCTTATGGCTCTATTAGACTTGTCCCATCGAGCCACATTCCAAAAAAAATATTTAACTCCAGCATTAAAAGCAGGTGTGATTGAACGTACCCTCCCTGATAAGCCTAAGAGTCCTAAGCAAAAGTACAAATTAAAAAATTGAACTATGCTGAGGTTGATGTGATTATTAATATCATAATGAGTTAATTGTAATGTTATAACATTGCATTTATCTTTAAGTATAATGTTCTGCTATAATGCCGTACGCCACTTTAAATCCTCAATTCGGATTTGAACAAGATTTTAAAGTGATTCAATGCACTAAATCTAATTTGGGTCAAAATTGGGTCAATGAATTTTTTTATTCAATAAAAAAGCTTTAGAATGAATAGGTTAGGATTTGAGTTCAATTGACGCCACCTCCACCAAAATTCTTGTTATAAATCAGCCGCTTATTTAATTGGCTTTTTTATTGCCTAAATTTTATAAGCAATTTAAAAGAGCAAATCAAAACTAGAACGAATACGCTCAATTAATAAATGTTTCGACTCTGACAAATGGGTATTTTTGCGGACCATCAATTGGGTCTGAGCCGTGTTGCACAGCTCGGAATCAATAGTTAAGGCAACGGCCTGACCTTCTTTAACCGCATCTGCGATATCTGCATAGCGCATGGCGGAAATCCCATGTCCAGCCACCACATAATTTTTTAAGGCATAAATAGAATTGGTGGTCAGACCAATATTCAGGTTCACTTGTAAGCGCACCATTTCACTGTCGAGTAGCTGACGGAAACCATGCCCTACGGGCATTAAGGCAAATTTATAGTCTGAAATTTCGGAAAGACAAATGCGATGCTTGAGCTTGGCAAGAGGATGACCGGCAGGAACAGCCAGAATAAAAGGTTCTGTTTTATGGGCAATGGTGCTGATGTCTGTATGAAATGGAGGGTTATACGCCAGTCCAATATGCGCCAGGCTGTCCACGATATGTCGTACCACATGCTGGGCACTCATTAATTCTAACTGGATTTCAAGATTTGGATATTTATGATGCACATGTCGAAGTACATCATAAATCATGTGTTGCATATAACTTTCACTTGAAACAATGTTCACTTTGCCAAGTTGAGAAGATTGCAGCTGAAATAAACTGTCAAATAATTCATTTTCACGATTCTTATTTTCCTTGAAATACTCAAGTACCAGATAGGCGGCTTCAGTCGGAATAATATGCCGCCCCTTACGTTTGAACAGGTTTATTTTTAGTTCAGATTCAAAGAGTTGAATTTGTCGGCTCATGGCGGACTGTTCAATATTCAGGATATCTGCCGCTTTGCGCATCGAACCGAACATCATCACCGTATAGAAATAACGCAAACGCTTTTCATTGATTCCGTTCAGTGGCGCAAGGAATTGCAAGTTTCTGTCCATAAAAACTCTGATGCCTTAAAAGCATCAGTATGCCGAATAAATTACATTGTTATCAAGTCAGGAGCATGCTTACATGGATTTTGAACAATAAGAAGATCTAGATAAAAAGGAGTTTTAGATGGATTTAATGACCTCCCGTCAACAACGGTTAGACCAGATTTACAAGAAAGTAAGCTGGCGGCTACTGCCATTTTTATTGCTGTGTTATTTCTTTGCTTATCTGGACCGGATCAATATCGGATTTGCCAAGTTACAAATGCAGCAGGAGCTGGGCTTTAACGATGCAATTTATGGCATGGCAGCCGGCATATTCTTTTTAGGTTATGTACTGTTTGAAGTGCCAACCAACCTGTATTTTGAAAAAGTCGGCGCCAGAAAAACCATTACCCGCATCATGATTTTGTGGGGCCTGACCTCCATGTCGATGCTATTTGTCACCACCCCGCAGATGTTCTATGTCTTGCGCTTTTTACTAGGTGTATTCGAAGCCGGTTTTGCCTCAGGCATGATTTTCTATCTGACCTATTGGTATTCTGGTGCACGCATGGCACGCGTGATGGCGATTGTCATGCTGGCCGGGCCACTGGCTGGCATGTTAGGTGCGCCGTTATCGACACAAATTATGAGTACTTTTCATCAGATTTATAATCTTTCTGGCTGGCAATGGTTATTTTTATTAGAAGCTGTGCCGACCGTGCTGTTGGGCTGCGTAGCATACTTTTATTTAACCGATCATCCTTCACAAGCAAAATGGCTGTCCCAAGAGGACAAAGCCTTATTGGTGAAAGAAATTTTGCAGCATCAGTCTGCAAGCGGTCATAGCAATTTTAAAGCGGTGTTGAAAGATCCCTGGATTTATTTCATGGCCTTGGCCTATTTCACCATTATCTGTGGGATCTATGCGATTGGCTTCTGGCTGCCATCTTTATTGAAATCGGGCGGTATCCAAAATTTGCAGATGATTGGCTGGCTGGTGGCGATCCCATATTTATGCGGCGCAATTTTCATGATCATTTTTGCCCGCAGCTCGGACAAATGGCAGGAACGGAAATGGCATTGTGTAGTGCCGACGGTATTGGCCTGAGTCAGCTTGATGTTGTCGGTGATGAGTGCGAATTTCCTGCTGTCCTTTATTGCGATCTGTACCGCAACGGCCTTTATGTTTAGTGCCTATACCATTTTCTGGTCAATTCCATCGAAATACTTAAGCGGTAGTGCGGCAGCAGGCGGAATTGCCCTGATTAACAATATCGGATTACTCGGTGGTTTTGTCAGTCCAAATATTATGGGCATGGCACAGTCAATGACCGGTTCCATGCTGGCAGGCTGGTTCACGATTGCTGTGATCATGATGCTCGGTGGCGCTTTCCTGATTTATGCCTTCAGACTGAAAAAGCAAGTTGTTCCCGAGCAAGTAACACGCGCTGCCTTAATTGTCGATAAATAATCAATACGTAGCATAGGAAGGATTCAGGATATGAAGAAAATCATCATTGCGGGCTTTTAACATGAAACCAATACCTTTGCCCCGACCAAAGCAAGCTACGCCGATTTTGTCCAGGGTGGGGGATTTCCGCCGCTTAGCCGCGGCGCAGATGTCCTGAAATTTCGGGAACAGAACATTCCGATTGGCGGTTTTATTCAACAAGCAAAACAATTCGGTTATCAACTTTTGCCAGTGATCTGGGCGGGTACTTCACCTTCAGCACATGTAGAGCAGTGCACTTACCAGCGGATCTGTGATGAAATTATCGCGAGCATCCAGCAGCATCCAGCAGCATCCGGCAGATGCAGTGTATCTGGATCTGCATGGCGCCATGGTCAGTGAACAGGTGGATGATGGCGAAGGCGAATTGTTAAGACGGGTTCGTGAAGCAGTCGGGCCGGACATTCCGGTAATTGCCAGTCTGGATTTCCATGCCAATGTCACGCAAGTGATGTTTGCTCATAGTGATGTGCTGATTTGCTATCGGACCTATCCGCATGTAGATATGGCTCAAACCGGACAACGCTGTGCCCAACTGCTAGATCAAATATTCCGGGGTAAAAAGCTGCATAAGCAAATGTATGAGCTGCCGTTTTTGATTGCGCTGAATGCACAATGTACCGAGCTGGAACCTACCCAATCATGCATGAATTTACTGGAACAGCTAGAGCAAAATAATTCTGTCCAGATGAATTTCACGCCGGGTTTTCAGGCGGCAGATTTTGAGGAATGTGGTGGTTGTATCTGGGGTTATAGTGAAAACGCTGAGCAGTTAGATCAGGCCATGCAACGCTATATCGCCCATGTGCTGCAACAAGAAACGCATTGGAATATGGATTTTTTATCACCAGATCATGCCGTGCTGCAGGCACTTCAACTTTATCAACAGCATCATTCGACCAGACCCGTGGTGATTGCAGATACTCAGGGTAATCCGGGAGCCGGTGGTGATTCGAATACGACCGGGATGCTATCGGCGCTACATCGGCATCAGGTTAAAAATGCACTGATTGGGCTTATTGTTGATCCTGCGGTGGTGCAACAAGCCTATCAGCTTGAGCTTGGTCAGCATTTTTATGCGAAATTGGGCGGAACATCAGGTATTGCGGGGGATGCTCTATTTAGCGCTGAATTTAAAATCAAAGCCTATAGCGATGGGAAATTCAGCTATGGCGGGCCCATGATGCATGGCGTTGAGGCGGATATCGGCCCGAGTGTATTACTGGAAATAGATGGTATTGAAATTGCAGTCAGTTCCTACAAAGCCCAGTTGCTCGATCGTAATATGTTTAGAATTTTTGGTGTTGTGCCTCAAGATAAATCGATCATCGTGGTGAAAAGCTCGGTACATTTTCGTGCAGATTTTCAGGACATGGCTGCTGCCATTTTAGTCGCGAAAGCGCCTGGAGCCATGAAAGCAGACCCGAATGACCTGCCTTGGCAAAAGATTGATCCTGATAGACGACTCGTGCCGATGGGCGAAAGTCTGGCGCAACGTGATCAGCCATTGCGTCGTACTGTTTAACATTTAACTAATATCCAATTAACACCCAAACGATTGAACAGGCTAGATCCATCACGATCAAGCCTGTTTTTTTTGATCACATCTTCATTTCCTTAAACTCAATATAATTTTCTGGTACCTGATCCCGCGTCTGAATCTGCCAAAGATGGACTAGTCTGATATCAAACAGGGCTAGCTAAAAAAAGCGGACAGGAATTCAATATTCTTTTCAAACTCAACAAAATACCTATAATTCCAATTAGAAACTTGTTGTAAATTAAACCTTAGGAGAAAAACAAATACAGTTTTGACTTTCTTATTTTAAATTAGAAGAATCAACCGGAGATTCTCATTGCGCGCTGCCCGCTATAAAATTTTGCTCATTATCGTATTGCTACTGGCAGTAGGGTTTGCTCTATTTCGTTGGTGGCAGGGGCCAGTGGTGCCTAGTTATACGCTGAGTGCCATGCCGCTGGTACAAAATGTTGTTGCGACCGGACGTGTTGCGACAGTTTCACGTGCCCAGGTAGGCAGTGAAATTAGTGGTGTGGTTCTGCAACGTCTGGTGCAGGAAGGCGATCAGGTTAAACCGGGTGATCTGCTGGTGGTATTGAAATCGGATGAATTGCTGGCCCAAGTCAGACAGGCCGAGCTGGCATTGACCGAATTGGCAAGCAGCCGACGGCCACAGGCTGCAGCAGAACTGGCCAGTGCCAAAGCCCAGCTGGAGCAAGCCAGCCGAGAAGCTACACGTCGACGTAATGCAGAAGCCGGTATCCTGTCGAGGGAAGAAGTCGAACAGGCTGTGGAAGCAGAAAGAGTCGCGCGCAATAATTATGAGACAGCTCGGGTAAAAGCAGCCGCATTGGCTGCGGGTCAAGTCGAAGAAGCGTCGCTTCGGGAGCAGCTTGCAGTGGCACAGGCTCAACTGGCCAAAACCAAGATTCGGGCTGCGGTCGCCGGCACAGTACTGACACGCGATGTCGAGCCGGGTGATCTGGTTCAGCCGGGACAAACTTTATTTACCATTGCGTTAACAGGGAATACAGAAATCCGGGTACCGCTAGATGAGCGGAATTTACCGCAACTCGCCTTGCAGCAAAATGCGACCGTCATTAGCGATGCCTATCCGGATCAGTCTTTCCCAGCTCGGATCAATTTTATTGCGCCAAGTATTGACCCACAGCGCGGTACAGTAGAGGTCAGGTTAACTGTCAACCCCGTACCTGATTTTCTGCGTCAGGACATGACGGTATCGGTGAATGTCGAGACGGCCAAACGAACACGGGCACTGGCTATTCCGAATGATGCTTTAAGCAGTATCAAAGGAGATAAAGCTGTGGTCTTAATGGTACGTGCTGGAAAAGTACAGCGTCAGCAGATTACTTTGGGCTTGCGTGGCCTGGCCATGTCAGAAGTGAAAACCGGGCTGAGCGAGGGTGATCAGGTGCTGGCAGATGCCGAATCTTCATTGGAGGATGGCACCAGAGTTCGCTTAAAACCACAACAGAGTTCATTACAGAATTCTGCTGATATGGCCAATAGTAAAAATGAATTACCGGTGAACTTCGATTGAAAAATTTATTCGGGCGGCTCTGGATCGAATGGAAAATCGCGGTCAGTTTTTTGCGTGAGGGTTGCGCGCAGTCCATCATGATCACCATCGGGGTTGCTGTGGGCGTAGCGGTGATCGTCTTTATCACCGCGTTGGTTCAGGGGCTGCAAGCCAATATTGTCGAACGTACCTTAGGTACACAGGCGCATATTCGCCTGTTGTCACCGGATGAAGTCAACCGGATTGTGTCACCTCCCGCCGGAACAGTGCAATTATTGCAGGAAGATAAGCGGGCGCAGCGCCTGCGTTCAATCAACAATTGGCAACAGATTACCGAAACACTGGACCAGTTACCTGTACTGACCGCTGTCTCGCCGGTGGTGTCTGGCCCTGCCTTTGTACAACGGGGTGATGCGATTGAATCCGTGGCCTTGGTCGGAATGAATTTGGAGCGTTATCAGCAGATCATTCCATTAAAAGAATATTTAACCAGTGGCCAGTTGCGGGTTGGCGCGGATGAGGTACTGATCGGCAGTCAATTGGCCAAAGACCTCGGTGTTCAGGTCGGTAGCAAGTTGCGGCTAGATACTGGCCAACAAAATAGTGCTTTGGTGAATATTGCTGGTATTTTTGAGCTGGGCGTGCGCGAACTGGATGCGCGTTATGTTTATCTGGATCTTAAGCAGGCGCAGTCCTTACTCGGTCTGCCAGGCGGGGTAACGGTGATTGACCTGACCATTGCCAATATTTTTGAGGCAGACCAGGTTGCCGCACAAGTCGGACGCCTGACCTCATTAAAAGCCGAAAGCTGGATTGAAACCAATGCCCAACTGATGAATGCCATTACCGCACAAAGCCTGTCCACCAATATGATTATTGTATTTGTCGCAATTTCAGTGGCTTTCGGGATTGCCAGCGTCATGTCCGTCAGTGTGGTGCAGCGCACCCGGGAAATTGGTATTTTGCGGGCGACGGGTGCAACCCAATCGCAAATCCTGAGAGTTTTTCTGTTTCAGGGTGCAATCTTTGGCTTGCTCGGTTCAGTGCTGGGCAGCATAGTCAGTTATGGTCTGGTATGGGTATTTAATAATTTTGGGTCGGGATTATTCTATATTCCAATTTCGATTGAACTGGTGATTTTGGCGCTATTGTTGGCGACATTAACAGGTGTACTGGCTGCAGCGGTGCCATCACGCCGGGCAGCAGCACTCGATCCAGTGGAGGCGATTCGTCATGTCTGAGCAATCTCAGGAAGTTCTGCGTCTGGAAGCGCTACGCAAGTCTTATAACATTGGACAGCCCAATGAAGTTGAGGTTTTGCATGGCATTGACCTGCGCATTGATCGCAACGACTTTGCTGCACTTATTGGCCCTTCCGGTTCTGGAAAAAGTACCTTACTGAATATTCTGGGACTGCTAGATAAACCAACGAGCGGCGAGCTGTACTTGTTGGGACAACCTACCAGTGCGATGGATGACACCGGTCGTACGGCGCTGCGCGGCAACAGCATCGGGTTTGTATTTCAGTTTCACCATCTGATTCAGGCATTTAGTGCACTGGATAATATTCTCATGCCTTTAATGATGGCGCATGGCAAACCGGATCAGCAGGCAATGCAACGCGCACGTGATTTACTGGCGGCAGTGGGGCTGGAAAAATTTGCCGAGCGTAAACCGAATGAATTGTCCGGAGGACAGCAGCAGCGGGTGGCCATTGCTCGGGCCTTGATTACTGAGCCGGCATTATTATTGGCCGATGAACCGACAGGTAATCTGGATACCCAGACCGCGGCTGATATGTTTGAACTGTTTCGTAAAGTGCATCGTGAACGCGACTGCGCCGTACTTTTAGTCACGCATGATCCGCGCCTGTCTGCCACTTGTGATCGTACCATCAATCTGGTCGATGGCCGGATTGAAAGTGATTCGAGCAATCCGCATCAAGATTAATCCAAACTGCAAGGAACCAGCATGTCCAACTTACAGGATCCAAGAGTTTTATTTGCCTTAGAAAGAACTGCGTTGGCCTGGAATTGTAGTGGGCTGGCCTTGATTGCTTTTGGCTTTGTGATTGAAAAATCAAATTTACTGGCGCAACTGGTCGATCCGGAAAAATACCAGAATAAAATTATTTATAGTCACTGGCTGGGAATTGCAGTGATTCTATTCGGTATGTTGATCAATATCGGTTCTATCCTGCAATATCGGGCTGGTCTCAGATCTTTGACCCCGGCAGAATTTATTTCTGACTATCAGACCCAGCATCCTGTGTTGTTAAATTTATTTACTGTATTGACCGGAATATTGTTAATTATTTCATTCTGGATTAGTTAAAAGATGAATGCTGAAGAATGAATGAACATATTCAGTCACCATTCTCGACTTGATTGAATTTAAATATTACTCGGTAGGCCTGATGATTTCTGGTATGGCCAATCCTGAAAAGGTTCTGGATTTCCTGGATATTTTGGCAATTGGGATGTGATGCTGGGCGCGATAGTGATTGTCTTTATTTCATTTCAAAAAACCAGTCGAAGACCGTATTTGATGAACCGATCCAGTTACCGACCAATCAGAAAATTGATTCTAGACTGGTGACGGGCAGTCTTTTATTTGGTATCGGTTGGGGAATTGCCGGTATTTGTTGGGCACCCAGTTTGACCTTAAAGGCAGTGCCGCGACTTTATTTGATTCGGTTCAAAAACTGTATCAGTTACCGGACGCCACCCGGGTATTTTTATGTCATGACTATCTGCCGGAACATCGCGAGCACTTTGTCTGTGAAACTGATATTCAGACTCAGAAGCAGCACAATATCCATATTCACACTGGCACGACCAAAGCTGATTTTGTTGAAATGCGCCAGCAGCGGGATGCCAAACTGAGCATGCCCAAACTGATTTTACCTGCGATTCAGATCAATATGCGTGCTGGTCAACTTCCTGAAGCGGAAGAAAACGAAATTTCTTATTTAAAACTGCCCTTAAATTATTTCCATGCCTGAACTTGAAATAAACGCCACATTCAAAAAGGATGTAGGCGATTGCCTACATCCTTAAATTTTGACGGTTTAATTTTAATGATTCTGTTTTTTAGCTTGATCTAACCATTGAGCACCGGTAAATCATATCTAATCAAAGCGTCAGGATGAAGCCGAACTTTAATGGCACTACCGCAAGTTTCCGCTTCATCCTGTGGGTAGCCTGCTCTCAAAGATTTGATCCGGTTTTATTATTCCAGATTACTTCTCAGCATCCAGGCAGTTTTTTCGTGTACTTCCAGTCTTTGCGTGAGAATGTCAGCAGTCGGCTGATCATTGGCTTCTTCAATGATCGAAAAAATACTTCTGGCGGTACGCGCCACAGTTTCATGTGCATCTACCAGTAAACGTATCATTTCTTCAGCTTTAGGCACACCTTCGACTTCTTTAATGGAGGTGAGTTTTACAAACTGTTTATAAGTACCGGGTGCTGCAAAACCCAAAGCCCGAATACGTTCAGCAATGATGTCCAACGCATTCCATTGCTCGGTATATTGAGTCATAAACATGTTGTGCAGGCTGTTGAACTGGGGGCCGGTGACATTCCAGTGGAAATTATGGGTCATCAAATACAGGGTATAACTGTCTGCTAAAAGTCTGGATAAACCATCGACAATTTTGGCGCGATCATCATGCGAAATCCCGATATCAATTTTCATTGCTTTAGATTCTTTTTTAGAAGAGGCCATGCTCTTACTCCTTCAAACTTAACGCGATACGGTGTATTAAAATAAAGTCGGATGTATCTGAAGCCCGAGCCAAGAGATGAAATGATCTCTATGACTTTGTATTTGATCTAACAGGCTAAGAGATTTAAGTGGTTATAAGTTATAGATATTAGATCAATATAAAGGCAGGAAGTTTAGTCATTATGTATAAGCAGGACGCGGGATTGTAACTATTTAAATCTGTCAAATTTTGACTATACTTCAGCGGTAGCACGTTAATTTCTCATAGCAAATTGAACTTCTAAAAAGTCCTAATCATTTCAGGATTGAAACATCGTTTTGGGTTATGACGCTTATTTGTGAGCAAGATCACATATCACCATACTAAATCTTTATTTCGAAATATCTCTGCGAAATTTTAATATTTTATTTTAAATAAATAGCTTAGATGAAAATCTTAATCATTAATAAACCCGAAATTTATAAAAAATAACACAATGCTGCCTTAATTAAACAAGGCACTACAAACAATAATAAATCTCTTTCTCAAATGCAGTTATGTTAGGACACAGGCGAAACCAATAACAATATTCCCAGAAAAGCAAAAATGCTTCGAGTCAGCATATTCAGAAGAAATATGAGGCTGATACAGGATCGGCTGTAGCAGATTGACTTGCGGGATGAGTTTGATTGGTCAAGGGTCAAGCCATGCAAAATATCAGCTCAAGCGACTTTGAGATAGACCAAAAATATCTGCACTAAACTCAAGCTCAGCAAGGAATACATCATGAAAATTAAGGCCAATAGCCCCGCGACTGGTAAAGACGGTTTAGACAAACAAAATACCAATAAAAAAAGTGAGCAGCTCGACACATATCGCAGTGATGCGACCGAGCAGGCACTCACCACCAATCAAGGGGTTAAAATTTCCGATAACCAGAACAGTCTCAAGGCAGGCGTTCGCGGTGCGACCTTGATCGAAGATTTTATTCTTCGGGAAAAAATTACCCATTTTGACCATGAGCGAATTCCAGAACGTATTGTGCATGCCCGCGGTGTCGGCGCACATGGCTATTTTGAGGCTTATCCAGGTAATGAAAAACTGACCAAGGCAGGCTTCTTGACTAATACCAGTGTGCAAACGCCAGTATTTGTGCGTTTTTCTACCGTACAGGGACCACGTGGTTCAGCAGATACGGTACGTGATATCCGTGGTTTTGCCACCAAGTTTTATACGGATGAAGGTAACTTCGATCTGGTAGCGAATGATGCGCCGGTATTCTTTATCCAGGATGGGATCAAGTTCCCGGATTTTGTACATGCAGTCAAACCTGAACCTCAGACCGAGATTCCTACCGGTGCATCTGCACATGATACTTTCTGGGATTTTGTTTCTTTAGTGCCTGAATCTGCACATGCGGTGATGTGGGCCATGTCGGATCGGGGTATTCCGCGTAATTTAAGAGCCATTCAAGGCTTTGGTGTACATACTTTCCGTTTTATCAATGCCGAGAATAAAGCGGTTTTTGTTAAATTCCACTGGACGCCAAAACAGGGTCTAGCCCAACTGGTCTGGGATGAAGCACAAAAACTGGCGGGTAAAGATCCGGATTTCCATCGTCGTGACTTATATGAAGCGATTGCCTCCGGTAACTATCCGGAATGGGAGTTGGGTGTACAGGTCGTCCCAGAAGAAGATGAGATGAAGTACGACTTCGACTTGCTGGACCCAACCAAAATTATTCCGGAAGAACTGGTGCCGGTGACGCCGATTGGCAGAATGGTGCTGAACCGTAATGTCGATTATTTCTTCGGTGAAACCGAGCAGGTGGCATTCTGTCCGGGACATATTGTGCCAGGACTGGATTTTACCAATGATCCATTATTGCAGGCCCGTCTGTTCTCTTATACCGATACTCAGCTCAGCCGTTTAGGTGGTCCAAACTTCCACCAGATCCCAATTAACAAGCCGGTTTGTCCATTCCACAATAACCAGCGTGATGGTTTACACCAGCGTATTGTACATACCGGTCAAGCCAGTTATGAGCCGAATTCGATTGACAATAACTGGCCGACTGAGACTCCGCCAGCTGAACAAGGCGGTGGTTTTGAAAGCTATCAGGAGCGTATTGATGGACACAAGATCCGTCAGCGTAGCGAATCATTCAGTGATCACTTTAGTCAGGCCCGTCTTTTCTACCGCAGCCAGGCACCACATGAGCAAAAGCACATTGTCGATGCCTATGTCTTCGAGCTGAGCAAGGTGGAGCGCAAATATATTCGTGAACGTGAAGTACTTGAAGTGCTCTGCAATATCGATTTGGACTTGGCACAGCAGGTTGCTGACCAATTGGGTATTGAAATTCCGGCAGAGAAAAAGGCGGCAAAATTGCCAGAGGTGCAGGTTTCACCACGTTTATCTTTTGAGGCATTTAAACCTGAAGATATTAAGGCACGCAAAATTGCGCTATTGGTGCACGACAAGGCCAATGAGGCCAGTATCAAAGCTGTTCAAGCTTGGGCAGAATCAGAAGGGGCTGTGGTCGATGTACTGACCCCAAAACCGGGCCCGGTACTGGGTCAGCAAGGCGAGGTGATTCCTTCCGATGGTATGCAAAAAGCAGAACCATCCATTGCCTATGATGCTGTGGTGATTGCTGACGGTGATAATTACGATGTGGTAATGAAAGACGGTGTGGCGACTCATTATCTGCTGGAAGCCTACAAACATTTAAAACCAATCGTGTTCTTGGGCGATAAAGGCAAGCTGATTGAACATTTACGCTTGGTTAGCGATGAAGGAACTCTGGCAAACGGACAGTTTGAAGCAGTACAAGATAGCTTCAAGACTTTGATCCTGAACCATCGTGTCTGGACGCGTGAAGCGACTGCGGAAGCGATCCCTGCCTAAACGATTCAATTTATGTTAGAGGATAGAGGCTCCGGCTTCTATCCTCATGGTTTCAAAATGGATGAAGAGATGGTGAGACCGGACGTCAAAAAGTTGTTAGCTAAAGCACAACAAACCAAATGGAGCAGAGAGCAGGATATCTATCTCATTGAACATAATCATTTGCCTTTAACTGAACTGATGCAGCAACTCTGTTTCAATGAAGAAGAGATTAATGCACGGCGTAAGATATTAGGGCTGACCACACGTTTAAAACAAATGCGCAAGCTTTCTCATTAACTGACTTTAAAAACACAACAACATTATCCGTATTTTATGAGGAACCGCATGCAGAACCTCGGTTCAATATTACAAAGATTTGAAAACTCTCTTCTGGAGCTACAAGAAAAAATTCAGCACACTTTAATGGAACTGGTGGCGATTTCCGACCAGGTGCCTTATCCCGCTTCTGGAGCAACCTTAAAACGCTGGCAGATACTTAGTCAGGTTTCGGCAAGAAATTTGAGCCTGGGCAAACTCTATGAATCGCATTTAGATGCTTTAGCTATTCTGCATGAACTGAATATTCCGGTAGAACAAAAAGGCTTATGGGCAGTATGGGCGGCAGAAGGCGGTCCCAAACCTTTAACATTGCAAGCAGGAAAGCTAAGCGGAATTAAGCCCTGGTGTTCTGCATCGGTCTGGGTGCAACACGGTCTGCTGACTTACCGTGATGAGCAGCAACAATCCCAATTACTGATTCTAGATTTGTCACAAGAAGGCATTCAGCATCATCAGGATGCCTGGCAGGCAGTGGGCATGCAGCATACCTTGACTGCCCGGCTGGAACTGGATCATGTTGAGGTGGAAAAAGTCGCAGCTCCAAATGCCTATCTGGATCGGCCCGGATTCTGGCATGGCGCCGCAGGTGTGGCCGCGTGCTGGTATGGCGCAACCGTGCGTTTGGCTGAATATTTAAGGCAGACGTTCTTGCTCAAACCGCATGCCTATAAAGCCATGTATCTTGGTGAAGTTAGTCGGGAGCTTTTAGCGACACAGTCCTTATTTTATCAAGTTGCTGCATTGATTGATCAGCAACCGCAACACGCACATGAGTTAAAGATTCGTAGCCTACGTGCTCAGGTTGAAGCGACGGCTTTAAATGTACTGACTCATGTAGGTAAGGCCCTAGGTGCTGCGCCGTATTGTGAGCATCCGCATTTCGCCCGGCTTGCAGCAGATCTTCCGGTATTTATTCGTCAAAGTCATGCCGCATTTGATTTGGAGCGAATTGGTGAGCTGACTGCACAGGAGGAACAATTATGGACGTTATAAGACATGAGATTGTAGGTGATCGTGTCATCCATGGTGAAGGCACACGGCTCGAAGAATGGCGTTCCTGTCAGATCCTGCAACAGATGCCGGAGTTCGATATTCCTCAGGTTATTCCCCTAGATGCAAGAGTCTGCATCATTGCCCCTCATCCTGATGATGAAATTTTGGGCTGTGGAGGCCTGATTCAGCGTCTGGACAAATTGGGCTATCAGATCGTACTTTTTGCCGTTACCAATGGGACAGCCAGTCATCCCGGCTCTAGTCTGTATACTCCCGAAGAGTTGAACCAGATTCGTCCTGCTGAAACGCGAGCAGCTTTAGAAGCGTTACCTTTAAAACAGAATATCTTGCGGATCGCTTTAGATATTCAAGATGGCAAGGTGGCCGAACAGCGGGATGTGTTGCAACAGCATCTGCAATCTTATCTGCAACCGAATGATGTGTTAATTAGCACATTTGTTCATGATGGACATCCAGATCATGAAATTACGGGGCAGGTCACACAGCAGCTGGCCACTGAACTTCATTTGCCCTGTATTCAGGTCTTGATTTGGGCATGGCATTGGGCAACACCTGGAGATACCAGAATTCCCTGGACCGTCGCTCATCAACTCAAATTAACTGAGGAAGAATTACAATATAAGTCTCGAGCTGCGCGGTGTTTTAAGAGCCAGATCGAGCTTGATCCGACGATAGATCAATCACCGATTCTGCCAGAGCAGGCATTACAACGTATTTTACAGCCCTGGGAGGTGTATCTGTATGAACAGTAAAGCAGCCTATGATCAGGAATATTTCGATGCCTTATATGCACTGAATCAGGGAGATCCCTGGCAATATGAACAGCGTTGGTATGAACAGCGCAAACGGCAGATTTGTCTGGCGATCTTGCCGCACTTGCAGTTTGACTCCGCGATTGAGATTGGTTGCAGTAATGGCATCTTTAGTCAGGAACTGGCGCGGCGGACAAATAGCTTAATGTGTCTGGATGCCAATAATACTGCGATCCATTTGGCGCAGCAGCGTTTACAAGCTTATCCGCATGTACAGGTGTTACAGCGGATCGTGCCAGATGATTTGCCCGAACAGAAATTTCAGCTCATTGTCGTCAGTGAGATTTTATATTATTTGAACCCGATTGATCTGCAACAGGTGCTGACATGGCTGCATACTGCACTGGAACCGGGCGGATGTATCTTGAGTTGTCATTGGCGCGCGCCAATCTCGGGATTTAGCCTAAATGGTGAAGATGTCCATCAGTATCTCAAAGCGCATTTAAACTATACACATCATTTAAGTTTACAGGACTCCGATTTTTTAGTGGATCTCTGGCTAAATACAGCACAATCCGTAGCAGAGCAGGAAGGCTTAAGATGAAAAAAATCGGTGTGGTGATTCCGGCCTGTAATGAAGAAGCCTATATTGAACGCTGCTTGCTGGCTTTAAAATCAGCACAAACTTATTTTTTTCAATACTTTAAAACAATGGAAAATCTTCCTGGAATCCAGATTCTCGTGGTCTTGGACCATTGTACTGATAGTACCGCTGCTAAAGTTCAGCAAATGAACATTCCAGCTATCAGTTGCAACTTCCGAAATGTCGGTAAGGCACGCCATTTGGGGATTCAGCAGATGATCGAGCAAGGTTGTGATTGGATTTGCTGCACCGATGCGGATTCTTTTGTACAGTGCGACTGGTTTCAGGTGATGTTACAGCATCAACCCACCGATGCGATTTGTGGTGTGGTCGAGCTGGATCAATGGGATCATTTAAGCCGGAAAACCCGTCAGGCTTATCTCCGACATTATCAGGACAGCATGGGACATCGGCATGTTCATGGCGCAAACCTGTGTTTTAAAGCTTCGGCTTATATACAGGTCAATGGGTTTCAGCAACTGGACTGTCATGAAGATGTCGATTTCATCCGTCGTTTAGAAAAAGCTGACGCGCAGATTGTCTGGTCGAATCAGCTGAGAGTCACCACCAGCAGTCGTCTTAGCTCAAAAATTGCCGCAGGCTTTGCACATTTTCTACAAAAACTTGAGCTTAAGCAGGCCGCGGAAAAACCGATCAGCCTATGCAAATAAAAGCATAAAACTATAAATTTTATACAATCAGATACTTGTAAAAAATCTTAAAATTCGGTTCTAAAAACTATTCCATTTAAATTTATTCTGTTTATAATTCACGCAAATTCAGCCCCGCATACTTATATATTTCAACTATAAGTCTGTGGGGTTTTTCTATGGATGATCGGTAATGGATGCCTGAGCCTTCTTTTTTGGTAATACAATGTTCAATCAAACACTGCTTTCTCGAATTCAGTCTCCATCACCATATCTATGGCAGAAAATAGCGACTGCGTTGTGCTTCTTTAGCTTGGGCTTTAGTACTGCGGCTTGGGCACCCTTAATTCCATATGCACAGCAGCGCCTGTTATTAAATCATGCTGATTTTGGCCTGTTATTGCTGTGTGCCGGAATCGGTTCAATGCTGGCGATGCCGCTGGCCGGCCGACTGGCCAATGCCTTGGGTTGCCGTGCTGTTTTGGCCGTAATTCTCAGTGCATTTTTATTTATTTTGCCTGCTCTGGCTTATAGTCCGAATCATTTAATGATGGCAATCAGCCTGTTTTTCTTTGGTGCCAGTGCCGGGGCTTTGGGCGTGACTGTCAATATTCAGGCTGCACAGATTGAGAAAAAACTCGGTAAAAGTTTAATGTCAGGTTTTCATGGAGTGTGTAGTTTAGGTGGTCTATCAGGCGTACTGGGCATGACCATGTTAATGGGACTTGGCTTGGCGCCTTTAACCGGTGCGGTGATTGTCAGTGTGATTTTGCTGCTTATTGCCTTATTTGCTGTTCCTTTGAGCTTGGGCGCTGAGCCTAAGACAGCGGTAGAAGAAACATCATCAGAACAACCTGCGAAAAAAGCAGCACCGACCTGGGCAATTTTAGGTATTGGTCTGATCTGTTTTGTGGCTTTCCTTTCGGAAGGTGCAGCTATGGACTGGAGTGGTATTTATCTTGCTACTGAGTTCAGCCTGCCTGCGGCGCAAACCGGTCTGGCTTATAGTTTCTTTGCTGGTTTGATGGTACTGGGACGTTTTAGTGGACACCTGATTATTCAGCAGTTTGGTGAAAAAAATACGATTCTCTTAAGCGCACTATTGGCTGCAACCGGTTTATTAACCGTAGTCTTTGCGCCAGTCTGGCAAGTGGTGTTGGTCGGCTATGCGATTTTAGGTTTAGGTAGTGCCAACATTGTACCGCTGATGTTTTCCCGTGCAGGACGTCAGAAAACTTTGGCTTCACATGTGGCATTGTCTTATGTATCGGTATTTGCTTATACAGGTTCATTGATTGGACCGGCATTGGTCGGCTTCGGCAGTGAAATCATCGGATTGAGCTTAGTATTTAGCGTCATTGCGATTGGTCTATTGAGTATTGTGATTTTGAATCATCTCACTGCAGACCCAAGCGAAGTACAACAAAGCGAAGAGATTGTGGCTCCTCTTCAAAACGAAACACCAGCTTAATGCTGGTGTTTTTTTACTTAAAAATTTAGGCATGCATACTGAACTGGTTTGAAGCTCCTGCAGCCACCGGGCGATAGATCCGCAAGCTTTGTGAGTTTTTCAGGTCAGTGATAAACTGATCACGCCAGCGAATAATATCGAAATTTTTCAAGCCTTGGCTTAAATAACGATAGCGCTCTAAACGTTCTGATTTAGACATGCGCAGTGCTTTTTTTAAGGCTTTGGCCATACTGTCATGCTCATAAGGATCGACCAGTAAGGCTTCTTTCATTTGTTCAGCAGCACCGGCATATTTAGATAGAATCAAGACACCTGGATCTAAAGGGTCTTGTGCTGCAATATATTCCTTGGCGACCAGATTCATGCCATCCCGGATCGAATTTACCCAGCAAATATCAGCCTTACGATACAGTTGCATCAAGGCTTCATGACCCAAGGTGTCATAGCTGCAATCAAAGGGTAACCAGTCCGTTGTGCCATGCTGGCTATTGAGTTCATGCACGGCAGATTTAAATTGCGTATACAGGTTCTTATAGGTTTTTACATCCAGTCGGCATGGGCAGGCAATTTGTAATTGCTGGAATTGATTTTTAAACTCCGGTTGATCTTCCAGCAAGCTCTGCAACGATCCGATTTTCTCCAATAAGCCTTTACTATAATCAATCCGGTCAACTGAAATGATGGTTTTATAAGGCTGCACTGTATCCAGATCAAAGGGAAGCTTTTCCAGATGAGTATCTGAGGCCTGATTCTGTAGTTGCACAGGATGTACACCAATCGGATAGCATTTCACATGAATCTTTCGAGATTGATAATTCAGGATTTCATTGTGACGATGCTGCACTTTTAAGGTCTGTTCAAGGAAATTCAGACAGTTTTCCTGATCGCGAGAGGTCTGCAAACCCAGTACATCGTAGTTGGCCAAATGATGTGCCAGATCGCGATGGGCGGCTAAAGTCTGCCATAGCCTTAGTTCAGGAAAGGGAATATGCAGGAAAAAGCCAATACGGTTACGCATGCCCAGTTTACGGCAATAATGCGCCACGCTTAAAAAATGATAATCATGGATCCAGATAATGTCATGTGGAGATGCTACCTGTTTCAGGTGCTTGGCAAAGCGTAAATTGACATCTTGATAGATCTTAAAATCCTGCGGCTGATAATCTACAAGTTGATGCTGATCGTGCATCAGCGGCCACAATGCATTGTTGGCAAAACCACAATAAAAGCCTTTATATTGGGATTCAGTCAATGGACTCGTGTGATATTCAACATTTTGATGCTTCAGGATTTGAAACTTCTGCTCTTTCGTCTGGTCAACTCGGGATCCATTCCAGCCAACCCAGATACCGCCTATATCCTGCAAAGCATCCTGCAATGCCACCGCTAATCCACCTGCCTGTGTATTGTCTGACTTAGGTAGATTTACACGATTTGATAACACTATGAGTTTCGACATGTAATTTCTCCAATAATAATTGTTGTTGTGCTTTCAATATTTCTAAGAATTCCGCTAGAAAAGCCTGTACTTGAGTCACGTTTTCGAGGCGATGTTGTGCCACGGTGTTGCCTGTACCGACTTTGATAGAGCAGCCTTTGAATGTGTTGATGACTTGAAAACCGGCTTCGTCGGTCAGGTCATCTCCGATAAAAATGGGGTAATGATCATTTAAGTGATATTGCTGAATGATTTGTTGGATAGCTGAACCTTTATTTGCACCTTTGGGCACCAGTTCAAATACAAACTTTCCAGCCTTAAGTTCAAAATCCTGAAAATGAGCGAGACAATCTAAGGCAAATGCATGCACTTGATGCTCTAAATGGGGGTGTTCACGAAAATGCAGGGCGACTGAATAGTCTTTAATTTCTATTCGAGTCTGAGGAATATTATTACTATGCTCTGTAATATAATTTTTTAATAATTCAAACTGTTCAGGATTTAAATCAATTAACTTGCTTAAACGCAATTGATAGCTTAATTCCAGACCATGAGAGCCTGCAATATTCCAGTCAAATGGATAAATAAGTTTTTGGGCTTGTGCAATTGAGCGACCGGTCACTAATACTAGCTGAATATATTGTTGTAACTCTTTTAAAGTATTTAAGGTTTCGCTCTTAATTATACTTTTTGCTGGATCTGGGTGGAATTCAGAAATGGTTCCATCAATATCAAGAAATAAAACAATTTTATGAGAATAAATAATAGGTTTGAGTTGATTTAAAATCACTTGAGGTAATATATAAGAAGATGTAGCAAGTGAATCTTCTAGGTCTTGATCTTCTTTTAGAGTCGACATAAATACTACCTAAGCCTCTGAATTTAAATTGATTTAAAAGTTAGAATTACCTGAATGGTCATTGCTTTGATTAAATTTATAACATATTTCATTTAACAGACTGGCTTTAAGTGCAGAAACGAAACACTTTTAACAAGTACAGTTACTTTGTAAGATTTAGAAATATTTTGGTAGAAATCCAGTATTGTTAATAAATTTTAAAAATAAATTATGAGGATTTTATATTTTAAGATTCTCTTGGATTGATTGTTTTTCAGGATTTTACATAATAAGATTTATTATTTAATCTTTATTTTTGAATATGTATTTTTTAATTAATTTTTTAGAATATAGTATTTATTATTAATTTATTTTTTTATTTTTAAATATATGAGGGAGATGTAATTTTGAGATCTTTTTAAATAGAATAATCTAAATAAATTTATAAATCAGGTATATATAATTAAAATATTTAACTTAAGTTTATGAAAATTAATAATTTTTAAAATTGGCTAAGCTGTCTTAAAAGAAAAAATACTAATATTGGCTAGAGGGAAATTTCGTATTATCAAATTTTCTTGGGACCAATTGCAGAGCTATACAATTTAAACAGCCTCTTAATTTAGCATCTCAGATTATTTTTTAATTCTTATTGATAAATTTTATCAGAGGATAAAAAATCGGAGAAAGACGAACGCCAGTTCTATGACTAAACTCTGAAAATAACTTGAATATTCTTTTTTTGAATCGAAGCGTAGGTGTTAGATGAAGTTGAGCTAAACAGAGAAGAGATGTAAAGGTGTCAGTGCAAGGACAGAGCAGATACAAAAGACGGAAAAACAGATCATCAGTGATCTTACATAGGCCAAACAATTAAGTGATGTTTCAATTAAAAAGAATTTTTCGCTCAAATGCATATGAGCCAATTTAAAATCAGTAAATGATGACAGAAGAGGCAAGAAATAATTTTTTGAAAAAATAATAAAAGAGCAATCAAAGTGGAGAAAAGCTAAGGGTCGTATCATACAAGTTAAAAAACCAAACTCAGATACAACCCGTTTATTTGCATGAGAGAAAAATACTCAGATTTCTCGCCACACTTCATTTTTGTCTTTTAAAGGAATGGTAAAGTTAAAGTCATCATCATTACTGACCAGAAGACTGGTTGGAGTCTGCATGACCACTTTCAAAACAGTACCTGCTTCAAAACTAATAGGGGCGCAGTTTTCTTTTTCTAGAGTCACCGGTTTAAGTAATTCAATTACCGAACTTTCCATAGTTTTTTCCAAAATAAGATTACTTTTCGATAATTAAATCATAGCATAATTTTCGAAAATTTAACCGTTTCTTCAAAAACTGAGAACTTGATCAATGACTTATTCAAATAGGAGAAGTACTCTAGTTTGATAAAAGATACTCAGGAGACGTGCAGTATGCCTGATGTTCATCCTGTTCTTGCAATGCTCGCAAGTATGAATTTCTTTTACATAAACCCGACAGATAACAGGCATAAAAAAGTCTATCAAAATAACGAAAGGTCAAAAACATGATGATTTTTCTGTTTTTTGGTATCGCTCTACTGAATGATAAAAATCGAGAATATAAGGAAAATCATAACGCAGAGCTGAATGATAAAAATAAGTTTCTAGAGACTTGATATCCTTCTATCCTTTTTTACACTAAATTGAAAATTAATGCTTTATAACAGTAAAAATCTAAAATAAGAATAAACTAGGCGTCATTTGGATGACCAAGAGACATAAGGAGAACTGGGTCGGTATGTTTAAGTCATTTTTCCCGCAACCCGTCTGGTTTTTTAGCAGCCTGATTTTATGGTTTATCATTAATCTTGTGCTTTGGCATAGTGGCGGATCAGGATGGGGAACCTATCTGGGTTTTCCTGAAAATTATTTTGATGAAAAGCTTACAATCGGTATCGGGCGTTTCTGGTCAGCTCAATTCATCTGGTTTTATCTCTGGTATTTCATGGCAACTACGATATTTGCGCTGTTCTGGCAATGGAAAGCCGGACACCGATGGCAGCGCTGGTCGGTCTGGGGCTCGGCATTTATTCTGTTTAATATCTGGTTCGGGGTACAGGTCAATGTCGTATTAAATGAATGGTATAGCCCGTTTTATGATCAGATTCAACAAATGCTCACGAAGGGTGGTGGGGATGTTTCATTGCTGTATCAAGGCGCATTAACCTTTATTTATATTGCGATGGTTTATGTCACTTTAGCGGTATTTAACCTGTTTTTTGTCAGTCATTATGTCTTCCGCTGGCGTACCGCGATGAATGATTATTACACCGCACATTGGGAGCAGTTACGTCATATTGAAGGTGCATCACAACGTATCCAGGAAGATACCATGCGCTTTGCCAAAACCACGGAGCAGTTAAGTGTTTCCTTGATCGAAGCGCTGATGTTGCTGATGGCATTCCTGCCGATCTTATATCAGCTCTCTAGTCATGTGAAAGTTTTACCGATTGTAGGGGAAATACCGCATGCTTTAATGTGGGCCTCGATCGGCTGGGCGGTATTGGGTACGGTCATTTTAATGGTCGTGGGAATGAAATTGCCCGGACTGGAGTTCAATAACCAGAAAGTTGAGGCAGCCTATCGTAAAGAGCTGGTCTATGGCGAAGACTATGCTGATCGCGCACATCCGCTGACATTACAAGAACTGTTTAGCCGGGTACGCTGGAATTATTTCCGGTTGTATTTTCACTATGCTTATTTCAACATGGTTCGGATCTGGTACTTGCAGTTAGACAATATTTACGGATTATTTATTCTGTTTCCAAGTATTGCAGCAGGGGCAATTACTCTTGGTTTGATGATGCAAATCCTGAATGTATTTGGCAAAGTGCGGGAATCTTTCCAGTATCTGATTCTGTCTTGGCCGACGATTATTGAACTGATGTCGATCTATAAACGCTTAAAAGCATTTGAATCACATATTGATTAATTTTTTCTCATATTATTATCCTGCTTTATCAGCCAAACAGTTTTAGGTTTGGCTTTTTTTAGGGCGAGTTAATTTACAAAATCCAATGGAAAATATCGATCTGACCGTTGGTCAGATGACTTGGGTAAATCGTGTCAGAACCTCCCAATATTGGGGTATTCAGATATTTTTTTCTTGTCTAAAATCCTAAGGGCCAGCCAAGATGGCGTTTAATTTCCGATGGTTTGACGTATAAAAATAACAAATGTACGTTGAGGAAATTATTCTTATGCTGATCTTGTTCAGGCAATGTTATAGCGGATAAAAGGTAAATTTATTACCCATTATAATAAAGGTCTGTAGCGTTCCCTGAATAAGCCGCCGGAGAAGGACTCACCGCTTTCTTCGGTTTTTTATGTGTTTTTTCTATCTTTTTCTTGAGTCCTGAATGGAATTGTTTATTATTTGAACTGATTTAAAAATGATACTTGTGTCAATTTTTATCACATGAAGCTTGGCATAATCAGCAAAGTTGAGGCTGATATGTGCCTTTTTACCATTTAAATATTATAGTTATCAATATCTTGTGTTTGTTGTTTTGTGCTATTTAAGCTATGTTATACGGGATTTTGGGGTTGAGATATTTGCTGTGAAGCTAAAAGTAATAATTCTAATAATAGGGGCAGCAGCTTTAGCTGGATGTAATAGCGTGAACCGGTTGAAATCAGAGGTGTTACATCCTTTTGCCAGTCCGGAAGAACTAATTGCCAAACGGGCTTTGAATCAACGTGATGGTAGTGCAAAAGATTATATTTATCTTTGGGGACAAGCCCAGAAAAATAATACGACTCAGGCCATGTATCCGCGTTCGATACTGACGCAATATTGTCATGAACAGGGCGGTAAATTTTCACTGCTGTATAAAAGTAATTTTAGTGCCGTGGCAGATGTTGCCCAACGCAAACGCCTGAGTGCCAATCGGGGTGTTGTACAAGGTAGTGGTGCCTATCAGTGTCGTATGGATGACCTGACTGAAAGCTGGATTGTCTCGATTGAGCCAACTTCTGAACGACAAATTGATAAATCTAGCCAGACGCGTAGTGTTCGACTACTCACCCAGGTCATGAGCCCATCTCAAGCAAAAAACTTTTATCGTCCAACTAAAGCCAGGGTTGCTGTGGAGAAAACCACCCCTGCATCGATAAAAACCAAGACTCCTCCTAAGACTCCTGCCGCAAAGACGACCAATGAACTGAAGGAATCAGCACGTAAAGAGCTGGAGAGGAAAGAATTAGAGCGAAAGGAATTAGAAAGAAAAGAGTTAGAGAAAAAAGAAGCAGAGAAGAAGCAGCTAGCAGCGGCATCAGCTCGAGCTGCAATAGCAGAAACACCGCAACAACATCAGATGAAGATTTATGTGGCAGCGCGACGTGATATTAATAGTGGCAAGAATCTGAATAATGCCTGTAACAACGCCCAGCGTGCCTATAACTACGGCAAATTGCAGGGCACTGAGGGAACACGTGTCTATACTGAATCAGGGATGTTGGTTGCACGCTGTCTGAACAGTATTCCGGTCTATGCCAGCCGTTTCCCGAATGCTAAAGCTCAATCCAAGCGGATTTTGCAGAATTTGGCCAATAATTATAATCATGCCGGAGCCAAGAATCTTTTGAGGCAGTTAAAATAAGCGCGGGATCAAAAGACTTAATCCAAAATCCGTATGATCCTTTTGACGATCGAGAAGATAGGCGCAAAAATCTGCTCGATCCGACGGGAGAGAACAGAAGAAAGCCCGCTTGGTTTAGTGGGGAGATCACGTGATCCGAGAATCTCCTTCCGCGATGTTGGATGGATGAATAAAAATACGATCAAAACGAAAAAAAGACAAGTCCCCACAGTATGATGCTGTGAAATATGTTGGTATTCATAATTATAAGTTTTTATTTTTATTGTTTTAGTCTAAATCATAGCGCTAAGTTTGACTGATCAATATCCTGACCTGATGAATAGCAATATGGACATCAGAATGACCATCCAAGTGTTGTAAATCTGGGTCAGTTTTTACAGAGTTCTATCAGTTTATTGCCCTGTTCCATGCTACAACTAACTGGTTTCATATCATTGGCTGGACATCGAAGAACAGGAAATTATGATGGCACATAAATCTTTTACAAAGCTTCGTACGTTTTTAATAAGTGCAACATTATTAATGTGTAACTCAGGTGACATTGGCTGGTCCGACAGTCAACCAGCTCAGTGACTGTTTGATGAAATCCACCACAGTCACGGATAAAACTACCGTCTTGCAATGGACCTTTGTGGCTTTAGGTAATCATCCGGACTTAAAGGCTTTTAGCAATGTGACCGCGAGTCAAAAGGAAGCATTAGACAAGAATCTGGCGACGGTGTTGCAGCGCATTTTAGTGGAGCAATGTTCAGCACAGACCAAGGCGGTGATTCAGGCTGAAGGTTTGCAAGCGGTTGGAGATAGTTTTCAGGAACTTGGACGGATTACCGGTGAGGAAATTTTAGAAAATCCTGAAGTGAAAAGTCAGCTTAAAGGTGTGCTGCGTTATATCGATTTGAATCGTGTTGCACAGACTTTTTTAACCCCAGATTTGTTGAATAAGTTGGGACTATAAGGCGATAAGTCATGAGGCTTTATTTGAAGATGCCTGCAATCAGTTTAATTAGCCAGTAAATGGGAATAAAAATAAGTTCTAGCCCATCTGCCCAATCCGATCCTCTTTGGCGTTTGAAGGTATTGCCTTTAGGCTCTGTGATCTTTTTTCGCCATTTGGGATAGATGAGCATGATGACGATCACAAGCACGAATATGCCTATGGAAACTTGAATGATGGTGAGTAATAGTTCAGGTGTCATTTTTGTTTTTCTATTAGTTAGTTTTTTGATTTTATAGCATAAAAGTAATCCTCTCCCTAACCCTCTCCTTTAATAAAGGAGAGGGAACCACGCGTATCCAATTAATCACATGACAAAGTCTCCCTTTTCTAAAGGGAAATTTAGAGGGATTAGGGAAGCTGGATACGTCCTAAGTCTTCAAGTTTGGTGATGGAGGATACTTTTTTGATGGTCATGTTGTTTTTGGTGTGAAGTATGATCCTAGCCAAGATACTGGACAATCGGTCCCTCTAAAGATAGTTTAATTTTAATCTTTGGAGATGTAAAAATGGCTAAACGCTTTAGTC
>NZ_JAMXXL010000034.1:0-27542 GCF_024129685.1 Acinetobacter lwoffii
ATAGAGCTAAAAGACTCGGTTTGAGATTCAATCTAATTGCTGGAATTTATAACTTGGAGCTGAGTAAAAAATGATTTATGAAAGAGGTCTATTGTCCGGGATATCTAAAAACAATAAAAAAAACCACGCCGAAGCGTGGTCAAAGGTGACCCTAATATTATTGCAGGTAAAGCTTTTTAAACAGTTGCTGGCTGGTGCTTTCCATCGATTGAGGAATGGCCAGCGCAGCCACGAAACGGTCAGGACGCAAGATTACAACTGAATCAGACGTGTTGCCAAACCACGAGCGGATATCTGTGCCGATATCACCAATGGTAATGACATCTTCATACTCTTTGCGTTGGCTATTTTGCAATTGCACCGCAGGAATTACCTGAATGAATTTCACCCCGAGCGTTTTCCACTGTTGCAACGTTTCTGGACTCAAACCCCATTTCGGATCGACACCCCAGGCAATAATCGCAAAATCATTGCCGATCACTTCATCCAGTAATACGGTTTCACCCGAAGCAAGTTGAACCTGAGGCTGGATAAACATCTTGCCAACCGGAGAGTTTTTGGTTCCGTTACTCAAAAGTGCGCCGTCATGATATTTCGGCATTGGTTTGAAGCGCATTTCCAGCAGATACTGCTTGATCGGTTTGATATAGTTCAGGGCATAGGCAATGCCGTCACGAACAAAACCTTGCCATTTTTTCGGTGGTGCCAATACGTGACCTGCCATCACCGACAGGTCAATCATCGCCTTGGCATGGTCTTTACGTTCGATCTGATAAGAATCTAAAAGTGCTGGGCCAGCTTTGCCTTGAACAACCAGCGCCATTTTCCAAGCCAGATTAAAGGCATCACGCATACCGCTGTTATAACCCTGACCTTGCCATACCGGCATAATGTGCGCTGCATCACCGGCAAGTAAAATACGGTCGACACGGAACTTGTCGGCAATACGAGCATTATGGGTATAGACACGCTGACGGATCACTTCGATACCATCTGTGCTTGGTAAAACCTTAGAAAGAAGTTTGGCAATATTTTCCGGTTTGCTCAGTTCTTCCTGCGTTTCACCCGGCATAACCATAAATTCAAACCGGCGAATACCATGTGGCAATGCGGCTGATACATAAGGACGAACCGGATCACAACATAAGTAAATATGTGGTGTAGCAAGCGGATCATTCTCAAGGTCAATCACGATCCATTGATTCGGTGCGGTTTCACCTTCAAAGGCAATGCCCAGGTTGCGGCGCACATAAGAATTACCGCCATCACAGGCAATCAGATATTGAGCGCGGATGGTTTCTGCATCGCCCTCTTTATTTTGCAGATTGAGTGTTACGCCGTCAGCATCTTGACTAAACTGGGTCAATTGACGAGAAAATAGCACTTGGGTGTTTTTATATTGCTTTAAGCCTTGCAGTAGGACGTTATCGACTTGTGGCTGAATAAAGGCATTACGGCGCGAGAAACCAAACTCACGTGTTAAAGGCTGAATATCTGCAAAACAGCGACCTTTAGGCGTCAAGAAGCGCATCGCATGATTCGGAGTGGTATGCGGTAAGACTTGATCGACTAAACCCAAAGATTGAATGGTACGTAAGGATTCATCATCGATTCCAATCGCACGTGGATAATCAATCAAACTATCCAGTTGCTCGACAATCGTGACAGCTACGCCTTGCTTGCTCAGATAGTTGGCAATGGTTAAGCCGACAGGGCCGGCGCCCAGAATTGCCACTTCAGTAGTGTAATTAGTATTGCTCATAGCGAATGTCCACTCAATCGACTTGCATTTGATGCTATTAAGGGACAGTTAGAAGCCAGAAACAAGTTAGGCGATAGTAGCTTAAGCATATGGATGATATTGGATTAAAATAGGGTGTTTTAAAATAAGTAATTGAATTTAAATATAAAAATAATAAAAATTTGATAGCCCGTATTAATTCTATGATCAGTTTTGACTATGGTGATAAATAGATTTTGTGCAATAAAAATGCTGAACCAGCATCAAGCATGATTCAGCATCGAATAATATCGGGGCAGTATAGGACAACGCCTACTGGAGAATTACTGTCCCTGATATCTTCATTGAAGGATTAAACGAGTCGTTCAATCACTTAACGTGCAGCAGGTTTTGCAGGGGGCGTGCTTTCCGCAGCAGCTTCAGAGGCAGCAGGCTGCTCTGCAGATGCACTTGCAACCGGGGCATTTGATTCAGGTAATTCCTGGGTAGTCACAATCACTTTTTCTTCTGCAGTGGTGGTTTTCGCGTCTGTGGTTTTGCTGTCAGCAAAACTGGTGGCTGCAGCAGCAGTAAGCGTAGTGGCAAGTAAGATTTGTGCATATTTCATTTTTGGCATCCTTTTATTCATGTCATGTAATCTGCCGAGCTGACCATCACATCAATTCGACAGATGCCCATCCTAAGCACTGAAAATTTACTGAGCAAATCAATTAACAAAAGCGACACGCAGGGAATAACCCAGCAGATACAAAACTGAGAAAGTTGTTTTATTTCTGTTAATTATGCGGAGTTTTATTTAATGAAAGTGTGTGTGAATATTTCAAGAATCCAATTTGAAATAAAAGTTAACATAGAAAATTGGTAATTTGGGATCATTCCATTAATTTTTATCTCTGTGATTTTCACGCCGTGTTTGCGAAGAACACGCATTTTAAAGTCACACTGTGCTTTATAATGCAGAGTATTGCTATTTCTATTCAATCTCTTGAGAGTCGATTTTGAAAATTCTGTCAGCGTCGCAGGCTATTCCTGTCCATATCATTTCCGGATTTTTGGGTGCAGGTAAAACCACACTACTCAAACATTTATTACAGCAAAAACCGGAACAGGAAATCTGGGCGGTACTAATGAATGAATTTGGCCAGATTGGGGTAGACCAGCAGTTATTGCCGCAAGATCAGGGTTATGCGGTCAAAGAGCTGTTGGGTGGTTGTCTATGTTGCAGTAGCCAATTGCCGATGCAGATTGCCTTGTCACGCCTGCTGTCAGAAGTGAAACCGGATCGTCTGTTTATCGAACCTACCGGACTGGGGCATCCTGGCCAATTACTGGAACAGCTGACCGAACCGCACTGGCAGAGTCATTTAAACATGCAGGCATTGGTCACAGTGGTAGATGGTTCACGTTTGCATGATCGAGACTGGACTCAGCAAAACCTGTACGCAGACCAACTCAAGGCAGCGCATATTGTGGTGATTTCACATACTGACTTGATGACAACCGCAGACCACGCAGCACTCACGCAACTTCAGACAGAATATCAACCTTATGCCCAACAGTGGTTGTTCACCGAGCATGGACAACTCGATATCGAACTGATCAAGCAGGACTATCGGGGTTCCGCCCGTCAGATTCAGCCTTTGTTAAAACAGCAACAGATCACCCGTTCAGCAGATACGCCCTTAGTGATTCAGCAAATGCCTTATCATTATGTAGAAAGCGCGCAGGGTTATCAGGTTGCGGGCTGGAAATTCCCAAAACGCTGGCAATTCAATTTTTATGATCTGCTGGATCTGCTCTGTGAACAAAAAGACTGGCTCAGAATCAAGGGAATTTTTAATACGGATCAAGGCTGGAAAAGCTTTAATTTTAATCCTGAGCAGTTTAATTATCAGTCGGCAGATGAAGGCATTGATAACCGGGTAGAAGTGATTTATCAACAGTCACGGGATTGGCTGGCCTTTGAAACTGCCCTGATGCAATGTCGTATGGATCCAGAGAAATAATGGTACTGTTTCTAGTGCGCTGAATGAATTATTGGCCTAAATCTGTTCAGCAAAATAGCGCTAAATCTTATATGCTAGGCGCCAAATTTGAGGATTATGTGATGGCGTTAAAAGCGACGATTTATAAGGTTGATTTGAATATTGCGGATATGGATACGCATCGTTATGCAGACTATCAGCTGACGATGGCGCTGCATCCTTCAGAAACCATTGAACGTTTAATGGTGCGTATTCTGGCCTATGCGCGCTATGCCGATGAAGCATTGGAATTCACCAAGGATCTGTTTGAAACCGATGAACCGGCACTGTGGGAAAAGGATTTGACCGGGCAACTGGTCAAATGGATTGAAGTCGGTAGCCCGGATGAAGATAAAGTCAAAAAGGCCAGTGCGCGTTGCAAGCAGGTCGCAGTCGTCACCTATGGTTCTGCGGTGGATGAATGGTATAAGCGCAGCAGCAAATTAAAAATCTTAAAAAATGTGGAAGTGTGGAAGTTATCTACCGCAACCACCGACGCATTGCCACAGTTATGCGAACGCACCATGCAGTTACAGCTCAATGTGATGGATGGTGAATGGACCTTGATCGGTGATCAGGGCCAGGTGCTGGTGGAGTGGGAACAGTTACAATAAGGCCAAATAAGGATGCAAGTCTGGACTTGTATCCTGTAGCTCAAATTGCGTATATCTGAGGGATAAGAATACGCAGGGCTGCACCATGTACCATGAACTTTATGATTTACTGCTGGCTGTCGCGATTGGCGCAATTATTGGTGCAGAGCGTGAGTATCACAGTAAATCTGCCGGACTGCGTACCATGATTATGGTCAGTCTGAGTTCCTGTTTATTTACCATTATTTCCCTGAAAATAGGTGTGGCCAATCCTGACCGGCTGGCCGCCAATGTCTTGACTGGACTGGGTTTTCTGGGTGCCGGTGTTATCCTGAAAGATGATAACCGTATTTCTGGAATTACCACCGCAACCACGATCTGGATGACGGCAGCACTCGGCATGGCAGTCGGTGCTGGCTATGAACTCTTAAGTATTTGGGCTACTTTTATTGTCATGGCGGTGCTGGTTCTATTAATGTATGTTCAGCGTGGCATTGAATCTCTGAATCAGGAACGCAGCTATGAAATCGTCTGCCCATTCGATCAAAATGATTCCAATCACTACGAAATGTTATTTAAACGTTATGAGTTAAAAGTGGTGCATTCCTCACAAAAAAAAATGGATCAACAGATTGTCGGACGCTGGATTCTGATGGGATCGGCCAAGAATCATCAAGAATTAACCCAGTATTTACTCAATGATAAGAATATTCAGGAACTCAGCTTTTAACCCATCAATGGCCCAGACTTAAAAATATAGAGCATTCCAGTTTATACTGAGCTTTGAATTTTATGCTCCTCTCAGGTAAATAACCATGATCAACGAACTTGAAATTATTGATTTAAAAGTAGGCGAAGGCAAGGAAGCGGTAAAAGGTGCCTTAATTACCACGCACTATACCGGCTGGCTAGAAGATGGAACCAAGTTTGATTCCTCTATTGACCGTGGTAATTATTTTGAAACTGTCATTGGTACCGGTCGTGTGATCAAAGGTTGGGATCAGGGTATTCTGGGAATGAAAGTTGGTGGCAAGCGTAAATTGATGGTGCCTGCACATTTGGCCTATGGTGAACGTAAAATGGGTAAAGTCATTCCAGCCAATTCAAACCTGATTTTTGAAATTGAACTGTTTGATGTAAAAACACGTGATTAAAATGATTTAACTAGCTGAATATAAGTTATATTTTTTATTCAAAGATATACGCTGGTTCCGGTGCAGTCGCTTCAAAATAAGCTGTGCCGGAGAAGCTACAAAAAACATCTAAAAAGATTTGAAATCAAAAATATTCCTTGTAGATTATAAGAATAATAAAGAATTATTTTGAGATATAACGTATTTGCATAACTTGATAAGGAATGTCTGTTTTTTCGTATTTGTCTGTGCCTTGAGCTGGATGACTTGCATCATAAGTTCAGCAATCGCTCAGGATGAACTCCCTTCGCCGTCATTTCAGCAGCAATCTCACGACCATATTACTGAAGTTCATTTTACCGAACATAGCACTAGTGCCTTGCAGGGAAAATGGCTGTTTTATCCGAGTCAGTTTATTGTTCAGCCCAGCCCCGTACTCCAGTCAAAAACAGTTGAATTGCCAGCCTCTTTTAAAACTCTAGCGGGTTCAAACTCTGGCTACGGTACCTTTATTGGTTATTTTAAAATTCCGAAAGAATTTCTCGGGCGACGCATCGCGATTCGGATTCCAACCCAATACGGCGCCTATCGGGTATATGTCAATGGACAGTTTATTGTCCGTCTCGGGGAAATCAGTACCACACCTGACAAACAGGTGACTGAGAAAGCACCGCGTATTGGCTATTTTGTTCCAGACACTGAGTATATTACCTTAAGCATTCAGGCTTCCAATTATACCCACTTGCATGGCGGTCTCGAACGACCAATGCAGATCGGCGTTGCAGCTACCATCAATCGCCAATTCCAGCAGCTCATGATGAGTATCGCCATGGTGTGTGGGGCGGTGCTTGGGGTGGGGATGTTTACTATTCTATTTTCGGTATTCAGGGGATCACAAGAACGTAACAGTAAAAGTATCTTTGTTTTTGGCTGGTTTATTGTCTTTTTGGCCCTGCATAATCTGTTTTCTGCACCTTATGCCTATACGGTATTTAGCAATATCAACTGGCTGTGGGGAGCCCGCTTAGAGTATCTGTTTACTTTTATTGCTGCCTTCTTTTTTCTCAGTTATATGCATCTGTTTAACCGGCGCTATCTAAATCCGGTGATTTATTATATCGCGGTGGCATTACTGGTCTTTAATATTATTTTTACATTATTCTCACCTCCTGAGATATTTGAACGTCTGGCCCTATTTAGTGCGATTTTTGCCTTGGTCATCATCGGTAATTTTATTTACGGTTTTTATCAGACCTTACGTTATAAAGAGCATTATTCGCGTTTAAATCTGATTGCAATTATTTTCCTCTGTCTAACTTTTTTGAATGATTATCTGTTGCTGATCAATGCAATTAAAACCACGCATCTGTTCTTTATCTCAACCAGTATCTATGCCTTATTAATCATGTTTCAGCAGTCTAGACATTATGCACATCAAACTTATGAGACTGAACAGCTGAACCTGAACCTGATCGCCCTCAATAATTCGCTCGATCAAAAAGTTAAAGAACGGACCCAGCAACTGCGTGAAGTGAATGCCAAACTGGAACAGCAAATGAATATTGATGCGCTGACTGGAGCTTTTAACCGGCGTGCCTTAAATCATGAAATCCAGCAGCAGTTTTTGCAGACCCAACAGCAGCCGCAACATACCTTGATTTTTGCCATGCTCGATGTCGATTTTTTTAAAAACTATAATGACTATTATGGCCACTTAAAAGGGGATGAAATCCTGAAAAATCTGGTTAGGATTATTCAAGCTGCTTTACCACCGTCTGGCTATCTGGCACGTTATGGTGGTGAAGAGTTTGCGATTCTGCTCACTGGAATGCCAGTTCAAACTGCCCTGAAAAATCTGGAAAATGTGTTAAACCAGATTCGGGAACAGCGTATGGAACATCTGAATCGGCCAGATGCAAAAGATTATGTTACGGTCAGTATGGGCGCGGCCTGGGTTGAACAAAAACATGGCTATGCAGATATTCATGAATTGATGAAAGCGGCAGATGTGCAGCTCTATGCCGCCAAACAGGCAGGACGTGATCAGTTGAAAATTGAAAAAGAGGCCGATTAAAAAATATATTTATACAGATAACGCGATTCATCTTCTGATTCGGCAGAATGGGGATGAAAGCCGCAGTGTTGATAATAACTTAAGGCAGTTTGGGTAGACTGTATTTCAATCTGATGAATTTTTTTCT
The DNA here is from genome assembly GCF_024129685.1 of Acinetobacter lwoffii. Taxonomy (GTDB): domain Bacteria; phylum Pseudomonadota; class Gammaproteobacteria; order Pseudomonadales; family Moraxellaceae; genus Acinetobacter; species Acinetobacter lwoffii_X. The sequence continues at coordinate 7,693 of NZ_JAMXXL010000034.1, forward strand.
TTAATAAAGTGCGATGCATTTGTTGAAATAACTCGGTGCCGAACCCCAGTCTTTGGCAGTGTTGGGCCACATAATGCATCCGGATTTCTCCAGCATCACTGACCAATAAGAATCCGACGACCTTGTCATATATGAGATAAACCCAGCAATCGTTATACAGCATATCGACAATCAGGCTGGCATGATCAAACTTTTCTAGCCAGGTTTGAATTTTGCTTTCTTCACGCTGATGATCCAGTACGCAAGATTGAATGCTGTCATGAATGACCTGAATAATTTGAGGTATATCTTCCACCCTCCCTTCACGAATCATACTCTTATTCATTTTCTCGAACATTTACAGGGAAGGTTTATTGGATAAAAAAGAAGAGGGTAAAAAACAGAACAATATTGTAGTTTTTTGAGAATGTTTGCTGTGATTTTTCCAGGTGAAGATCGGTTCTGTTGCTGATTTGTCCTGTTTGTTTATCTTAAGTTCTTAAATCTCATTACAGAGTTAAAAATAAAAAATCAAAGTAAATCAATTTTTAAATAAATCGAAGTTCGAATCTGGGCACAAATGAGCAAGCAGAGAAGATAAATAGTAAAAATAAGCCTCAAGTTTGCACTGTATAAAAAATAGACGTATGCTGGGTCAAAAGGGACTATTCAAATGAATCTTGATCCTATAACCATAAAAATAAAATTAGTCACATGAGATCATCCACCATGCTGAAATTACTGCTCCTGTTATGTGTTTTATTCATGTTGAATGCTGCCTGGATCGTAGGCAGAAAGATCTATAAAGCTCAGCGCCATCTGGCGCGTCAGCGTCCAGAAAAACCGGCACAGATTTCCAGCATGACAGAGCAAGAGGTCATCGAGCAAGAGCAGCAAGTACATCTGGTAGATGCTTATGAACTGGAGCTGTTTGACGATGTGGCACAGCTATTCTTTCAACAGCAAGTGCATATTGAGAATCGGGCACAGGCCGAACAATTACAGCAAGAACTATTACAAAAAATGCCGATGCACAGTGGCACCCAGATTCGTCAGATGGATTTAGGGGAATGGTCTATTTTCTGGAATTTTTATGATCAGTCACTGGAATATTATGTCGGTCGCTATGGCGTATTCTATGCCCATGTCGACCGTTTTGGAGAAGAGCACCGGCATGAAATTCGTAGGGAACTTTTGCATTCTGACTGTGCTTAGAACACCACTTTCAGTCATTTTCTACGATTGAAGATCTCAGACTACGTACTTAAGCCATTGCAATTCAGAAAAGGTATCTCATGCCTTAGCTCAGATTTTTTCTGCCGCTTGGCGGAAATAGCCCATATAATTTATCTCCTTTAAGCCATAATCTTGCGCTAGAAAAACCTCAAGACTCGTGAATCCTATTCTTGAAATAGTCATTTAAAATGTACGAAGTCTGGCGAACAATGATCCGGACTAAAAAGGCAGGAGCGCTATGATCATTGATTTTCATCAAGCACAATTACAGAAGTTTATTGCACTGGCGATGAAGATCGAAGCTGAGCCTGAACTGTATTTGCAGTTTGATTCGGTCTCGGATTTTTATAAGGCTGACTGGCTGCAGGCTTTCCCAGCTGGAACTGAATACTATGTTTCCGGTCTAGATGATGGTGCCGATGAGTTTCATGCCGTGATTTATTATGGCGAAGCGCAGCTACAGATCAGCTGTGGACAGGCACAGCTTTCAGTAAAACTATGTTGCAAACATTGACCGGGCTGTCGGAATTTCCCGATAAAAGAATAATGACATCCGCTATAAAGTTGATATAAATTGCAGAGTCATCTCTGTATCTGATTTTTATTCGCATCAGCCGAGAGTGGCATAGGCGAATATCGTAATAAAAATAAGGAAAAAATAGCATGGCACATCAGTTCACCGTGAAAGCAATTATCAATGGCGTGTCTATTGATGAATTTAAGCGTTTGGCCAATGATATTCGTTTGCATGAGGCAGTTTGCCATCGAATTCCTGCGCAAAACTTGGAAATCCTGGTTTCGGAAAAGCAGGGGCATATGTATACCCTGAAACGCGCTTATAATCTGGATGTTAATATTCCGGATATCGCAAAAAAATTACTCAAAGATGCATTCCGTTTGCAGCGTACCGATGTCAGTGATCTGAATGAAATGACTTCGACGGTACAACTCGGTGCGAACTTGCCGATCGAGGCCATCTGTCAGCGTGCAGTCACTGGTGATGAAGACCAGATCCAGTTCCAGTTAAACTGGACAGTCAAAGTCAAAGTGCCTTTGCTGGGTGGCATGCTAGAAAAGCATGCTGAAGGTGAGATTCGTAAATTTAGTGAAATTGAACTCAGCATCGTCGAAGATGAATTGCGTAAAGGTCTCACCGCTTGAAGCAATCAAATACTGTGATTGACCTAATTTAAAAACTGGTCAGGTTAGACGCAGGGTAGTGGTAGCTGATTGGGCGGTAGATCGCCATTTTCAGGGCACTACCACTATCCAAAAAACTTTTTAAGTGCTGATAAAGTTTGCCGTTACATTAATGCTGATGGCCAGAATGGTGGTATTGAATCCGTAAGCCAAAAGCAAATGTAGGGTATTTAAAACCCGCATGGATTGGCAAGTAATGGATACATCTGCAGTTTGCGCAGAAGTCCCGATGATATAACTAAAATATAGAAAGTCTGGATAAGTCGGTCTGGTGGTATTGGGAAAATCTAAACCACCTTGTTGCTGTTTGTCGAGCGCCAAATAAAAGTCATGCGCATAATGAATTGCAAAAACCGTATGCATCAAGAACCAGGCTGAAATAATGGTCAGAATTGACAAGATTAAATGGCCGGTCCGGATGGTGGTATCTTTGGGTAAATGATTAATTTCAATAATAATCGCAATGAAACACATGATCAGGGTGATGATCACCAGAAACAGAATGATCCATTTACTGGCATCCTGTTGCATGGCGCGTTGCAGAATATGAGCATGATCAATACGCCAGAGTTTTTTTATGGTCAATAATAAATAAGCGTAAATCGCGATATTCCAGCTGATTAACAGGCAGCTTGACCAGCTCAAAGGGGTGACTGTCTGTAAAATCAGATAAAATCCAATAATGGCTGGGAAAATAATAAAGAAATACAGACGGGATTGAAGTGCCGTTTTTATAGATTGAAGAAGCTGCATCATGCCATTTATATTTGTTTTGCTGACTTCTCAAGATCCTAACACAGAACCGTTTGCAATAAAGAAGATTGCAACGGCCTGAGTAGCAGCCTTAGTTATTTCCTCTACGACATTTCATCCTAAAGGTGTCGAACTGATTCGAGTTGAGCAATTTGAATGCGCGGATCGCGCAGCAGGCGTGATCATCTCAATAAATTTTTTTCTGAACCGAGGTTTAGATCGATTGAGCAGGTTGTTAGATTGCAGTGCCATAAGCAAAGACTTCTACCATGCCACCTTGCATACCGAGTTCTGTGGTGCTGAGCCGAATGCCCATAATCTGAGTCGCACCGATTTTTTCGGCCTCGAGTTTTAATCGCACAATTGCTTCACGTCGTGCGCGTTCTACTACACTTTCATAGCTGGTCAGACGGCCACCGAGCATATTCTGCACATTGGCAATCGCATATTTAAAATAATCATGAGAAATGACCACATTGCTGCTGATCATCTGTCCGGAATATTCAGACACAGCGAAGCGGCTATTGTTCATCCGGATATATGCCAGGCGTTGTTCCTGTTCATCCAGATAACGAAAATGTTTGCCTTCGTTATAACGACCAAAGCCGAAACCGACACTAAACAGAATGGCAAAAATGATGATCTGGAGAATTAAACCATCCATGTTTTAATCTGCCTGCGGAAAAGGGTCGGGCAATTTTGGCATGATCGGATCAACCACTACGGCTGTCCCATAAACAAAGAGTTCAGAAGCACCTTGGGCAATATTAGAGGTCGAGAAACGTATGCCGACAATTGCATTGGCACCCATGCTGCGGGCTTTTTCAATCATGCGGTTCATGGCTTCCTGACGGGATTCTTCCAGCAGTTCAGTATAGGCGGTAAGCTCACCACCGACAATATTTTTCAGGCCGGCCAGTAAGTCACGTCCGACATGTTTGCTGCGTACGGTACTGCCATACACCACATCAATTTGCTGGCGAATGGTATGTCCCGGTACAGATTCCAGATTGCTAAGTAACATGTGCATGTTTTCTAAATAAATCGCTAGTCTATGACAATAGGAAAACTGCCTTGAAAATGCAATAAAAAAAGCCCACTGAAGTGAGCTTTTCTTGATCTATCTGGAATTTATTGCGCTGGTTGTTCTGCCGCACGGCGCTGTTCAGATACAGACGGTGTATTCGGCAAGGTATCCGTCGTATTGACTTTCAAGCCGCCCCCCAGGGTTTTGTAGACTTCAACCTGATTGTTCAGATTGGCCTGTTCAAGCAATAACAAACCTTGTTCTGCTGCATAAGACGCACGCTGTGCATCCAGTACAGTCAGATAGCTGTCAATCCCGGCGCGGAAACGTGCCTGCGACAAGCGATAGGTGGTGTTGGTTGCTTCGACCAGACGGCGCTGAGCTGCAAGACGATCACCAATATTCTGACGTACCGCCAAAGCATCATTCACTTCACGGAAAGCAGTCTGAATCGACTTTTCGTAATCTGACAAGGCAATTTGCTGATCGGTTTCAGAAATACGGATATTGGCCTGACGGGTGCCCCAATCAAAAATTGGAATATCCAGACTCGGACCAAATGACCAAGCAAAACTGCCCGACTTAAACAGGTCGCCTAAATCAGTAGAGGCATAACCTGCTGAACCAGTCAGACTAATTGTCGGGAACAGACGCGCACGTGCTGCCGCAATATTGGCACCTGCCGCAGATAGACGGTATTCAGCGGCACGGACATCTGGACGGTTAATTAATAGATCACTTGGCAAGCCTGAACCCAATGCAGTATTGGAAGTGATGCGGGTCACGCGTTGTGCTGGTAATAAATTCGCAGGCACTTGCTGACCGACCAGCAGGTTTAACAGGTTTTGTGCCTGTGCCACCTGAGTCCGGTAATTCGCAACATCATTACGTGCTGTTTCAACCGAAATTTGCGCCTGACGCACTGGAAGCTCGCTGTCGATCCCGACATCAAAACGTTTTTTGTTCAGATTAAAAGATTCAAGCTGAGCTTTCAGCGTTTGCTCAGCCAAAGCCAGATTGGCACTGGCAAACGAGTAGCTGAGCCAAGCCTGAGACACCTGACCAATTAAGGCAATTTGCGTCGCATCTCGAGCACTTTGGGTCGCCAGGAAACTATCCAGCGCATTGTCACGCAAGCTGCGGACACGTCCCCAAAAATCCAGTTCATACGCAGTTACACCCAGTCCGACATTATAAGTCGTCACTGCACCGCGATTCTGCGAATTCATGGTGTCCTGGCGCAATACGCTACCACTGGCACCAATCGTCGGTAATTGGTTGTTTTCAGTAATCTGATACTGTTGCTGAGCTCGTTGAATATTGAGGGCAGCAATACGCAAATCACGGTTATTGTTTAATGCCAGATCCAGCACCTGTAACAGGCGCTGATCGGCAAAAAAGTTTTTATAACCTTGTTCTGCTACAGAAGTACCAGACGCATTGGTATAGCTGCTCGGGATATCTGCCTGCGCAACCGGCTCTGGACTGCGCATACTTTGACAGGCTGTCAAAGCAAGCGCAAGGGCAGATACCGCAATGCTACGACCTGTAATAGACCATACATTTTGCATTACGACTTATACTCCTGATTTTGTTGTTTTGGTTTGTATTTAAAGACACTTCGAATCCACACGTAGAATACCGGGATAAAGAAGATACCTAACAGGGTCGAGCTGATCACGCCGCCGAGTACACCATAACCGACTGAGTGCTGGCTACCTGCACCCGCACCTGAAGCCAGAGCAAGAGGTAATACACCAAAACCAAAGGCCAATGTGGTCATGATAATTGGACGTAAACGCATTTTTGCCGCATGCAAGGTCGCTTCAAATAACTCTTCACCTTGTTCCTGCAATTCTTTCGCAAACTCGACAATCAAGATCGCGTTTTTCGCAGAAAGACCAATCACGGCAATAATCGCCACCTGGAAGTAAATGTTATTCGACAGGTTCGGGTTTTGCAGCAGCACCATTCCACCAAAGGTAAGTAATAATGCACCAACAATACCCAATGGCACCACCATTAGAACCGAGAACGGAATCGACCAGCTTTCATACAGGGCTGCCAAACACAAGAAGACGATCAGTAGTGACAAGGCATACAGGAACGGCGCCTGTGCACCAGATTCACGCTCTTCTAAAGATAGACCTGTCCATTCGAAGTCGAAACCTTGCAAGCCCATTTCTGGTAACTTCGCTACAATTTCTTCCATGGCCACCATCGCATCACCTGAGCTGATACCCGGAGCAGGTGTACCCTGAATGTTCATGGACGATACGCCGTTATAACGCTCAAGACGTGGTGAACCGTAGGTCCATTCGCCTGTAGCAAACGCCGAGAATGGCACCATTTCACCGCGGTTATTACGCACATACCATTGGTCCAGATCTTCCGGCATCATACGCGAGCCAGCTTCACCCTGAACATAGACTTTCTTGACACGACCGCGATCAATGAAGTCATTGATATACGAACCGCCCCAAGCAATACCCATGGTGCTGTTAATTTCAGCAACACTCACGCCCAATGCACCGGCTTGTGCATGATCGACAATGACACGGTACTGTGGAGTATCTTCCTGACCATTCGGACGTACACCAGCCAGACGCGAGTCTTGTGCTGCTAGACCGAGAATCGTATTACGTGCTGCCAGGAGCTGATCATGACTTTGACCACTTGCAGCTTTGAGCTGTAAGTTAAAGCCAGCCGACACACCCAGTTCAGGCATTGCAGGTAATTGCAGTGGCATGATGTAAGACGCATCTTTGACAATCATGTTCAGCGCCATACCACGTTGAATAATGGCACCGATTTGAGATTCCGGACTGTGACGCTCTGACCAGTCTTTCAGTTTAATAAATGCCAGACCTGCGTTTTGTCCCACACCCGTGAAGGAGAAACCTGCCACACTAAAGACGGATTCGACATGCTCTTTCTCGTTTTCCAGGAAATAGTTGGTCATGGTGCTGACCACTTTGTCGGTACGTTCCAAGGTAGCATTTGGCGGTAACTGAACCAGCGTCATGACCACGCCCTGATCTTCATCAGGTAGGAACGAAGAAGGCAGTTTCTGGAACAACAGCACAATAATACCCAGTACCACGGCATACACCACGCCTGAGAAAATCTTGCTGTGAGTCATACGGTTGACGCCGCCCTGATATTTCACAGAGACCTTATCAAAACTGCTATTAAACCAGCGGAAGAAACGCGCAAAAATACCATTACTTTCCGGCTTGTTCGGATCATGCTGTTTCAGCAGGGTCGCACATAGGGCAGGGGTAAAGGTTAAGGCAACCACCAGTGACAAGACCATCGCTGTTACCAGCGTAATCGAGAACTGGCGATAAATGACCCCGGTGGTTCCACCGAAGAAAGCCATTGGAACGAATACTGCCGACAGCACCGAGGTAATACCAATCAATGCGCCAGAAATCTGTTTCATTGATTTTTCAGTTGCAGCCACCGGATCGAGATGTTCTTCCACCATGACCCGTTCGACGTTCTCGACCACAACAATCGCGTCATCGACCAGAAGACCAATCGCCAACACCATGGCAAACATGGTCAGGGTATTAATCGAGAAGCCAAAGATGTTAATGACGGCAAATGTACCTAATACAACGACTGGAACCGCCATGGTTGGAATGATGGTGGCACGCCAGTTCTGCAAGAACAGGAACATGACCAGGAACACCAGAATAATCGCTTCGATCAGGGTTTTAACTACACTCTTAATCGACAGTTCAATAAATGGTGTTGTATCAAACGCCAGTTGGTCGACCATGCCTTGCGGATAGTTCGGACGTAACTGTTTTAAACGCTCTTCAACCGCTTGTGCGGTATCCAGGGCATTGGCACCAGTCGCGAGCTTGATTGCTACACCACCAGCCGGTTTGCCATTAAATTTAGAATCGAACTGATAGTTATCTGCACCAAGTTCAACTCGTGCAACATCACCTAAGCGAACCTGCGCACCTGAAGTGGCATTTTTCAGGAAGATATTGCTGAACTGTTCCGGCGTTTGTAACAGACTTTGAGCCGTTACCGTCGCATTTAACACTTGTCCTTGAACTGCAGGCGCACCACCCAACTGACCTACGGCAACCTGTGCGTTTTGGGTACGGATTGCAGTAGCAATATCACTTGGCGTCACTTGCAGGCTGGCCATTTTGGCTGGATCCAGCCAGATACGCATCGCATAAGAACCACCAAAGACCTGAACTTCACCAACCCCGGCCACACGGCTTAAAGGCTCAGCAATATTCGAGTTAACATAGTCTTTGATGTCATCTGCGGTCAGGCTGCTATCAGGTGAATAGAATGCCAAAACTTGTAGGAAGCTGGCACCCGATTTGGTCACCCGCACACCCTGACGCTGTACATCTTCAGGCAGCAGGGCAGTCGCAGACTGTAATTTGTTTTGAACCTGAACCTGTGCGATATCAGGATCGACACCCTGGTCAAAGTTCAAGGAAATAGACGAAGAACCATTACCCGCACTGTTAGACGAGATATAGCGCAAGCCATCCATACCGTTCATCTGCTGCTCGATGATCTGGGTCACTGTATTTTCAACAGTTTCAGCAGATGCACCCGGATAAGTCGCAGAAATGGTTACGGTTGGTGGTGCGATGGTTGGATATTGTGCAATCGGCATTTTACTGATGGTTAAAATACCCGCCAGCATAATCACCAATGCAATCACCCAAGCGAAAATCGGGCGATGAATAAAGAATTGAGCCATGAACCATTACTCCTTATGCATTTGCAGCAGGTTTTTGTTCAGGTTTCTCTTTAGCATCATCTGCCTTTTTCTCGCTGGCTGCAGGCTGTTGCGGTGCAGCAGCTTGAGGTTGATAAGGTTTTGGTACAACTTGCTGTTCAGGTTTTACTTTCGCAATACCATCTACAATCACTCTATCGCCTGGATTCAGACCTTCGGTCACAATCCAGTTGCTGCCTTGGGAACCAACGGTGGTCACTGGACGTGGCGTCACTTTATTGTCAGCACCGACCAGCATCGCCATCGCCTGACCTGTTGGAGTACGAGTCAAAGCTGCTTGCGGAATCAGGAAAGCATTCGGTACTTCACCCTGTACGATTTGTGCAGTGGCAAACATACCTGGTAGAAGCAGGTGATTTTTGTTCGGGAATACTGCACGTAAAGTCACAGTACCTGTTTCAGGGTTCACGCTGGCATCAGAGAATGCAAGACGGCCTTCAACCGGATAGATACTGCCATCTTCAAGCTTTAACTTGACTTTGGTGTTGTTCGAGCTGTTCAAGCTGCCTTGATTAAGCTGTTGACGTAAACGTAAAAGCTCGGCACTTGACTGGTTGATATCTACATAGATTGGATCTAGACGTTGAATCGTCACCAATGGCTCTGGCTGATTTGCTGTCACCAAAGCACCCGCCGTCACAGACGAACGGTTGGTCTGGCCCGAAATCGGAGCACGTACAGTCGAATAGCCTAGGTTGATTTCTGCATTACGCAAAGTTGCGCGATTGGCATTCAAATCAGCTTCAGCCAGTTTGACCTGTGCCGCGATGTCATCATATTCCTGTTTGGAAATGGCATTGGTACCGACCAGTTGACGGTAACGGCCTTCCTTCACACGCAATACGCCCAGATTGGCTTCAGCACGGGCAATCGCTGCACGGGCATTGTCTACTGTAGTGCGGTTGGTACTTGAATCGATTTCATACAAGGCCTGACCTTCACGCACATAGCTGCCTTCCGTGAACAAGCGTTTAAGCACCACGCCACTGGCTTGTGGACGTACGTCTGAAATTTCAAATGCTGTTGTACGACCTGAGAGCTCTACAGACTGCTCTACACTTTGCGGTTGTGCAACAAGAACACCGACTTCAGTCGGTGGCATTTGTTGTTGAGCACCAGCTTGCTGGCCCTCTTTAGGATCTTTGCTACAACCAACAAGTGCAAGACTTGTTGCCAATGCGCAAGCAGTCAGGGCAGGTGCCCAAAGCTTTGCAGACATCATTATTCCACCTCTAATTAGATTTATATCTAAATTTTCTTATTTGTGAGCCGCGCAATATCTGATCCAGACCATATACCACAACGAAATCCAAATAAAACTGATACTCCAGCCGGATATGACATCTGAAGGAAAATGTACGCCCAGATAAACTCTTGAGATCCCCATCATCAGCATCCATACCACTGCACCGATCACGATGAGGGTATAACGGGAATGTTGCCGATGGATGTAAATTGCCAGACAAGCCAGACAGGCCGCATATAGACTATGGGCACTTGGAAAGGAACTTCCAAAGCTTTCAACCAGATGCAAGGATTCTGGTGGTCGGGGTCGGGCAATCGTAAATTTCAACAGCCAAGCTAGGAGAATTCCTCCGATAATTCCGATACATATAAAAATTGCGTTTGTATACTTTTTATACCACAGCAATGCAATACACCATAGTGTGGATAAAAATAATACAAATGGCATGCCACCTATTAGGGATAAGGACTGAGTAATTTGATTCCAAAACTCGGTGCGATACAGACTCATCCATTCCACAGCCTGCAAGTCGAGCTTGCTTAAAGCGGGAATATTCAGGATGAACACACTGAAAATTAAAAATAAAATACCGACAAAAAGTAACAAGTAATGCATGCCAAAAATCCTTGTCCCTTAACCGTTCGCAGATCGGTTAATTGTCTGGATTAGAAGTGTACTTGTCAGTACACTTTTTTTCAAGTGTGCGTATTTTATGCGAATTCCATTTTTTTAGTAAGGAATTTGTTGCTAAATATACTGTAATTGTCGCAGTTTTAAGATTTTGTCGATGTATGATTTTCGTCAATTTCAATGCTTTGCTTGGGTGGCCAGAAGAAATCACTTGGCCGGGTCAGGAAGTGAGTCATGACCAGTTTTGCCAACGGTTTCCACTGTTCAAAACGTACCCGTCGTGCACGTAAGGCCACAATAATGGTCAAACTGAAACTGACAAATAAGTTGGTCAGGCCAATCAACAATACACCGAGGAAAGACACCACAATCAAGCCAATATCCGGGCCATTAATATTGATCAGGCCCTGAATAAAGTTGGCCGAGGCAAAGGCAATATGGCGGATATCGAGCGGCAACCCCAGAATAAAACCAATGGTGCCCATACTGCCGAGCATGATCCCGAAAATAAAATTACCCGCCAGTGCACCCAGATTACGTTCAATATAGTCAGCAAAACGGTAAAGACGCTCTTGCCCCATCAGCTGCGATAAACGCACATGGGCTTTCAGTCGCGGGCCGACTTTGCGATAAACGGCCATATTGTCAAAATAACCGGCCAATAATCCGGACAGGAATAAACATACTCCGGCAATCGCTGCATGTGGAATCGCCAATGAAGTAAACGGATTCAGGTCATGTAGGGTTTTGGCAGCCTTGGCATGATTCATTAAAGGTTCATGCAGCGCAAAATCCCACAGCAGGGTAATCAATGCTGCTACGGGAATTGCAATAGAAATATTGCCCAAAATGGCGACAAACTGGGTGCGGATGATATTTACAATCAGCGCAGCCAGCTCGGCAATTTGAGCCATTTTCGAGCCTTTACGCTGCTGTACGGTAGCAGCCAGTGCAGCGGCAGTCATCGCCGGTTGTTTGGTTGCCACGGTAAAATGCAGCACATGAATCAGCATAAAACCTAGTGAATAGTTCATGCTATAGCTAAAGGCCTGCATCAAAGGGGCCATGGTGAGGCGTGTCATCAGAACTTTTAAGGTGGCCATCGTTGCGATGATGGCACCAGCCCCTGCAGCCGATTTATACATGGCCAGAAAGCCTTGCTTGTCGGTACTCACATAATGTTCACCAGTCTTGCTGGCATTTTCAGTGACCTGTAAAGCTAAAAGTTCACTATTGGTAGCCAGCAGGGCCCGCACACTGCGTTCACTATAAATTGCTTCAGTAATGTCCGCCATAAACAGGCCAATGGATTGATAACGCAGATCATCGTCATCCATAACCATATTCAGCAGAATCTCAACCCGTTCCAGACACTGTTCTAGCAGTGCCAGCATATAGGTCAGGCTGACACTGACGCCAGTCCGCTTGGTAGAACGGCGAATCTTGGCCACGACATCATGACATTGTTCCAGCATCACCAGCGCTTGTGAGGCATCCGGTGGGGTAATCGAATCGACCAGGGTGACTGTGTTATAACGTTTTTTATATTCCTGAATAAACTCGTTAATCTCACGATTCTGCACCAGAAAAGGAGATTCGTATTCCATCAGTTCAGGCTGGGCATTAATAAATTCAGGGTGCAGACCAATACCACTGATCCGGTACGACAAAATGGTCAGTGCCTTGATCAGCTGGTCTTTAATCCGGGTTTTTTCAGGTTGATTGGAATGTCCCTGATTCAGGACTGCAAATAAACGTTGCCAGTCATCTTCATCAAAATAGTCTAGCCAGTATTTATCAGTACGTTGATAAAAAACCTTGCGAAATAATTCCTGAAGTTGTTGATGGTCAGGAATCAGCGGCAAGACATGTGCACCAAGGCGCTGGTTTAGCTGGTTCCAGAATCCATCTAGAGACAAAATGCCGGTATCGGAAAACAGACCGGTCTGTTTATAGCGGTTAATGATCCGCAGGGTAAAGGTTTGAAGCGTGGCAACCGCATTCGGGGTGAGTAATAAAGCCCGGATAAATGCATTGAATTTCGCTTCGATCTCTTCGGTATTTCTGCTGTCTTCAGGTCTGATTCTTTCAACCAGTTCAATCAGAAGATTTTCATCCAGCACCGCCCGAGGTTGTTCAAGCTGGTGTTGCATGTTTTGAAAAAGATCTAGAAAATTAATATGCATAGGCGAGTTTAAAAGTTACTGAATTCGGTGTAGGGCCAGTTTGGCCAGATTAATCAGGGCCTGACGATATTCGGAGTCAGGTAATGCCTGTAAGGCATCAATTGCAATTTCAGTTTCTTCTGTAGCACGTTGACGGCAATAATCCAGCGCACCAGATTCATTGACAATTTGAATGACCTGTTCCAGATGTTCCGTACCGCCAGTCGCAATACTGCGACGGATGATTTCATGTTGCTCACCGGTGGTGTTTTTCAGTGCCGCAATCAATGGCAGGGTCGGTTTACCTTCCATGAGATCATCACCAATATTTTTGCCGAGCGTGTCCGCATCGGAGGTGTAATCTAAAATGTCATCAATAATCTGGAAAGCATTGCCGAAATGTCCGGCAAAGGTTTTTAAAGGCTGACGGAATTCATCTTTATCCGACAAAATGGCAGCACCTTCGGTGGCCAGTTCAAACAGGCGCGAAGTTTTGCCATGAATAATATTCAAATAAGTCGCTTCAGTGGTTTCCGGTTGATGCTGGGATTGTAGTTGCAGCACTTCACCTTCAGCAATTTCACAGGTACCGGTCGAAAAATCTTTGAGCAACACCATGTTGTTCAGATCGACCAGCAAATCAAAAGCACGTGAAATCAGAAAGTCACCGACTAAAACCGCAGTCTGGTTATTCCAGGTCGCATTGGCCGTCGGGCGGCCACGGCGCAGGCCAGACTCATCCACCACATCATCATGCACCAGTGTTGCGGTATGCAGCATCTCAATGATTGCAGCCAGTTTGCGGTGCGGTTCTAAATTTTCAGCACCACACGCCTTGGCGGCCAAAAGGCACATAATCGGGCGCATACGTTTGCCACCCGCTTCTACCACATGTTTGCTGACAGCCATCACTAATGCAACTTTTGAGGTAATTCCTTCATTAATGAATGTGTCCATCGCAGCAAAGTCGTTAGCAACAGGCGCGAGAATGTCTTGCTTAAAGTCGATGGTCATGTGAAAGAAAACCTCTAGTCTGGTAAATCGCTGGGCGTAGTTTAACAATTTATAACATGAGTGAAACCTAAGAAATGCATAAACTCCACTAAAAATCAGCTTTTTATAGATCTTATGTAGATTCGATCCATATTTCGAGCCATAAAAAATCAGGAAAGGTCAGGGCATCGCCCTATTCGTCAGGCTGAGTATATTAATCAAACTGGCCGGATTTCTGCTGTATTATTTTGTTGCTGAATATATCTTGAGTATTTGATTTGATAGAAATTATTTAATAGTTAAATAATTAGCGCATCCTGCTCATTATTATTTCAGTAAAATGGCTTGTTGTTTTTTTGAATATCCCTTAAAATCCTCGCCCTTAGATATCCCCCAGTGGCGTACGTCTTAAGTTCGATATATTCCTTTATCGGCACGACGACACGGGCTTGTTTGGAGTACATTATGTACGCAGTAATCCAAAGCGGTGGTAAACAGCACCGTGTAGTTGAGGGTGAAACCCTTAAAGTAGAATTATTGAAAGCTGAAACTGGCGCGACTATTACGTTTGATGACGTATTGATGCTTGTTAACGGTGAAAGCATTCAAATCGGTGCTCCAGTTGTTGCTGGTGCTACTGTAACTGCTGAAGTAGTTAGCCATGGTCGTCACGACAAAATCCGCATCATCAAAATGCGTCGTCGTAAACACTACCGTAAACAACAAGGTCACCGTCAATGGTTCACTGAGTTGAAAATTACAGCTATTTCAGGCTAATTACGAGGAGTAAATAGACATGGCAACTAAAAAAGCCGGTGGTTCGACTAAGAACGGTCGTGATTCGAATCCTAAGATGTTAGGTGTTAAAGTTTACGGTGGTCAAACTGTAACTGCAGGTAACATCATCGTTCGTCAACGTGGTACTGAATTCCACGCTGGTCAAAACGTTGGTATGGGTCGTGACCATACATTATTTGCTACTGCTGATGGCGTAGTAAAATTCGAAGTGAAAGGTCAATTTGGCCGTCGCTACGTATCTGTTGACGCGTAATCCGCTAAGATAGAAAAAAGCCCACGGTTACTGTGGGTTTTTTTATGCCTGAAAATTAATGTTTAGATTAATCGACATTCAATCATGTAAAAATTGTCCTGAAATCTTCATGATGATGAACAAAAAAACCGATTTCGAATTAATAACAATACAAAAGTTCTTATTTTCTATCATTTTAGCTTTTAATTTTCGTTTAAGATGAGCTATCAAATAAATTGCGATCACGCCAAATATAAAGGTGAAATTATGAATATGCTTCGTAAAACCGTCTGTGCTATGGCTCTGGGTGCAGTGACTTTAGCACCGGTGATGAGTACAACCGTGTTTGCTGCACCTGTGGCAGCTTCGGAGCAACAGGCAACTGCCAGTCTGGTCAAACAGCTCAATCATGTGCGTAGCATGACTGCAAATTTCGAACAAAGCACCAAGGTGACCAATCCGAGAGCGACCCAGAAAAAAGGTTTGACTGCACAACATATGAATCAAACCTTTAAAGGGGTGATGAAAGTCGAGCGTCCGGGTAAATTCTATTGGGAAACGACCGCACCGTCGAAGCAAGTCATTGCAACCACGGGTAAAACCGTATGGATTTATGATCCGGACTTGCAGCAAGCTGTTCGTCAAAGCTTAGATGAGCAGGTTGCCAATACGCCGGCCTTATTGCTGTCAGGAAACACCAGCCAGATTATGCAGTCTTACCGGGTGACTCAGCCAAATAAAGGTAAAACCTATTACACGCTGTATCCTAAAAATACCGATGGTGTGTTTGAAAGCCTGACCATTAGCTTTGGCGCGAACAAAGCACCAAGCTTGATGATCTTGCAGGATTCATTGGGACAAACCACCAATATCAAATTTAGCAATGTAAAAGTAAATAGCAGTATTCCAGCCTCTACCTTTAATTTTACCCCACCAAAAGGTACGGACATCATTGATCAATAAGCATCAATATGAACCAAATAAAAAAGTAACCTTTCGAGGTTGCTTTTTTATTGCCGATCATCAGGATTATTTTGGATAGGCTACAAGGTTCAGCTATATCTAAACACAAGAGCATCTTAGAATAAATAAAAGTCGAGTCAATGAAATTGCAAAATTTTTGGAGCTCAGTATGAAGATTAATCTATTTAAAACTACTGAAATTTACGCTGTTTTATTACTCACTGTAAGTATGTTGGGTTGTCAGCCGCAATCCAGTTCAGTGGCAACGATTGCGCAAACAGATCGGGTTGTGCAGATTGAAGCCAAGACCGTTCCTGTGAAAGGGGCAGCTAAAGTAGTGTGTGAAATAGAGGGTTGTGTACGCTTTGATCTACAAACGGTGGACAGCAATATTGACTGGATTAATCAATATTTTATTGAGCGCATTCAGCATACCGAACCTGTTGCATTCACCAAATTCACCCAGAAAAATCCTAAAAAAGCCGATGAACCGCATTATCTGGATCAGCGCTTTATCAAAGCGGAATTTGTCGGTCAGCGTGCCCATCTGGCGACTTTTGCTTTAAAAAGTTCCAATCTGGCAAGGAATAAAAATGCTTCTCTGAAACATGTGGAATATATCAATTTTGATCTAAAACAGAACAAACGTTTGGCTTTGTCTCAACTGTTATTAAATGGCGGTGAGCAGAAACTGCTGAATGCGATGTATCGAACCAATACTCAATGGCTGAATACGCAGGGTATTCAACAACAGCAGTTAAAATTGAGTGATAACTATTATTTTGATACAACAGGTCTGGTGATGGTGTATCCGGCAGGCGAACTAGCTCCGGCAGCAGCAGGAATGCCTGAATTAAAAGTGTCATATGCGGATTTAAATGAAGTGATTCGCCCTGAATATTTAGCCATTTTGCAGCAGACAGCTTCCTAAATATTGTGCTAATAGGACGCAGCCGTGGTCTTGGTCACTGTATTTTTTAATGCTAAGAGCTTACACTATAGCCAGTTTTTTTCTTCTGCAAAGATTGATTATGATCGACCCAAAATTACTCAGAAATAATATTGAGGCTGTAAATGTAGCCTTGGCAAAACGTGGTGTTCAACTCAATGTTGAAGAGTGGGCATCCCTAGAAGCACGCCGTAAAGAGATTCAGTCCAAGACAGAAACCCTGCAAGCTGAACGTAATGCCGGTGCCAAACAAGTCGGTCAAATTAAAAAAGCAGGTGGCGACGCATCTGAAATCATGACTCGCATGTCTGCGATTGGTGATGAAATCAAAGCGGCTGAAGCAGCACTGGCTGAACTGCAAGCTGAGCTTGAAGAAAAATTATTATCTATTCCAAACTTGCCAGATGAAGCTGTGCCTGAAGGTAAAGACGAAAGCGATAACGTGGAAATCCTGAAATGGGGTACACCGCGTGAATTTGATTTCGAAATCAAAGACCATACGGATCTGGGCGAAATGATGGGCGGTCTTGAATTTGAAACCGCGACCAAATTAACTGGTTCACGCTTCAGTGTATTGAAAGGTCCATTGGCGCGTTTACAACGTGCCATTACCCAGTTCATGCTAAATACGCATACTGATCAAAATGGTTATACCGAAGCCTATGTGCCTTATCTGGTCAATGCAGATTCATTGCGTGGGACTGGTCAGCTGCCTAAATTTGAAGAAGATCTGTTTAAGCTGCAGGGCGAAAAAGAGTTTTATCTGATTCCAACTGCTGAAGTGCCAGTGACGAATTTCGTACGTGATGAAA
The DNA here is from genome assembly GCF_024129685.1 of Acinetobacter lwoffii. Classification (GTDB taxonomy): domain Bacteria; phylum Pseudomonadota; class Gammaproteobacteria; order Pseudomonadales; family Moraxellaceae; genus Acinetobacter; species Acinetobacter lwoffii_X. The sequence goes on from NZ_JAMXXL010000034.1 coordinate 25,462, forward strand.
TTATTGATGCAGACCGTCTGCCACTGAAATATGCAGCGCACACGCCATGTTTCCGTAGCGAAGCAGGTTCTTATGGTCGTGATACCCGCGGTTTGATCCGTCAGCACCAATTCGACAAAGTCGAAATGGTTCAAATTGTGAAGCCTGAAACTTCGATGCAAGTGCTTGAAGAATTGACTGGCCATGCTGAAGGCATTTTGCAGGCACTTGGACTTCCATATCGTAAAATTTTACTTTGTGGTGGTGACATGGGCTTTGGTGCGACCAAGACTTATGACTTGGAAGTTTGGGTACCAAGCCAAAATACTTACCGTGAAATTTCATCTTGTTCAAACATGGGTGATTTCCAGGCGCGTCGTATGAAAGCGCGTTACCGTGCTGATCAGAAGAAAACTGAATTTGTGCATACCTTGAATGGTTCAGGTCTGGCCGTGGGTCGTACTTTACTTGCAGTAATGGAAAACTATCAACGTGCCGATGGCTCCATTGAGATTCCTGAAGTATTACGTCCATATATGTGTGGTGCGACTTATATCGACTAATTGTCGATCTCAGCATCCCTAAATGTGCATGAAAATTGCATAGACAGTCAGATTTAAAATTTTGAGGTAGTTCGTGGATATTTTTCCAATCTCGTTAAAGTTGCAACAGCAAACTTGTCTGATTGTCGGTGGTGGACATATTGCATACCGTAAAGCACTTCTCCTACAAAAAGCAGGTGCGATCATTCATGTGATTGCGCCTGAAATTGAAGAGAGTCTGCTGCGAATTGTGCAAAATAGCCAAGGACAATATGTGCAGGCGGCTTTTCATCCTAAAGTTGCGTTACGTCCATATCGACTGGTGATTGCAGCGACTGACGATGCAGAGACCAATCGTCAGGTCTTTGAATTGTGTGAAGCGGAAAATGTCCTGGTCAATAGCGTTGATGATCCGCCGCATTGCCGATTTATGGTGCCTGCGATTATTGACCGTTCGCCATTGGTCATTTCGGTCGCATCGAATGGTACGTCGCCCGTGTTATCACGGCAGATCCGTACTCAGTTAGAAGCCGCTATTCCGCATGGTATGGGCAAGCTGGCTGAATTTTCAGGAAAATGGCGCAGTACGGTTAAGGCTAAAATTGTCAATCCGGATGAACGCCGTATTTTCTGGGAAGATTTATATGCCGGTCCGCTAAAAGAACAGGTGTTCAACGACAATATCGCGGAAGCAGATCGCCTGATTGAGCAGGCCTTACAGGAATGGCAACAGCCGAAAGGTGAAGTCTACTTGGTCGGTGCGGGTCCGGGTGATCCAGAATTGTTGACCTTAAAAGCCTTGCGTTTAATGCAGCAAGCCGACGTGGTCATTTACGACCGACTGGTTTCAGCACCAATTATGGATCTATGTCGTCGTGATGCGGAAAAGATCTATGTGGGTAAGGCACGTTCCAATCATGCGGTTCCGCAAGATGGAATTAATGCCTTGTTGGTCAAATATGCCAGTGAAGGAAAGCGGGTTTGTCGTCTGAAAGGCGGTGATCCATTTATCTTCGGGCGTGGCGGTGAAGAGATTGAAGAGCTATTTGCTGCTGGAATTACTTTCCAGGTGGTTCCAGGGATTACCGCAGCTTCAGGATGTTCAGCCTATGCCGGTATTCCATTAACCCATCGTGATTATGCGCAAAGTGTGCGTTTCCTGACCGGGCACTTAAAAGAAGGTTCGCCAGAATTGCCTTGGAGTGAGTTGGTCTATGAAAACCAGACCTTAGTGCTTTATATGGGGCTGGTTGGACTGGAGAAAATCTGTGCAGAATTAATCGCTCATGGTCAGCGAGCCGACATGCCGGTGGCCTTGGTGTCTAAAGGTACGACGCCTGAACAGAAAGTTGTAGTAGGAACGCTTGCAGATATTGCATCCAAAGTGTCCGAACATCAGATTCAAGCCCCGACTTTGACCATTATTGGTGAAGTTGTACGCTTACGTGAACAATTGCAATGGCATGAGCGAGGATAAGCAAAGCACTGCTTTGCCCGAGCGCAAGACGAAGGCTGTGCCTGAAGTAAGAGGATAAGCAAAGCATTGCTTTGCCCGAGCGC